>DATJPW010000172.1:0-16511 GCA_035506215.1 Desulfomonilaceae bacterium | reverse complement strand
TCCACGTTCCGGTAGTCACCGTTACGGGCATTCTCTCTCGCCTTGTCAATCATCTCCGGTGTCATGTCCACGCCGATGACTCGTCCATTTTTCCCGACCTGATTCGCGGCAAGAAAACAATCGAAGCCTGCACCTGACCCCAAGTCGACCACTGTTTCTCCTTCCTTCAAAGCAGCGAGGGCAACAGGATTACCACATCCTAGACCGAGATTGGCCCCTGCAGGAACGGATTGCAAGTCTTCAGCGCTGTAGCCGATGCCTCTGCTGATCTTCTCTGCGACGTTCTTCCCGTCGCAGCATGACACGAAAGGAAAACTATACAGCCCAGTATTCTTCGCCATTCTTGCGTACCGATCCCGCACAGCTTTCTTGATGTCTTCCTGTCCCATATAGTCAAGCCCTCTCCCTTTTCCCCCGGTTTCCACTTCGACTTATGCCAATTATATTTCCATGCCAAAAGCTTTCAACACATCCCCATTTTGCCGACTAACTTATATGCCAGTATGTGGAGCAGTTGATGTCATTCACTGCCATTTGCTTTCGATCTTGCAGTTCCAACCTCCCTCTTCAGTTTAAGTTATGTTATATGTGGTTACCACTTCAATCACAAACCGGCCGCTTATCCGCGAGTATCCGTTTTCCCTGTCCCGCAAATACAAACGCCTCCTCACTCTGTATCACTGAAACAACGTGCAGACGGTCAGACTCTATAGCCAACCGAACTTCGGGGATAGTTTCCACTGTTTGTTGGACGATACACGCATCGGTTTCCTCTGTGCCACATACTTTCACATACAGACGATCCATCTTATCCTGACGGCTGATTGAAGCCGTGAAATCCGAGACCCCGTTGATCGGAAACAACGCATCATCCAAGTCAGCCATCGTCAGGCAATTGCCATTCCCCAGATCAACTCTATTAGTGATGCGACTACGCACTTTTTCCAGGGTTCGAAGAGCTGTCCCGCATGGGCAGGTTCCGGGAATGAACCGACTGATGTCGCCAGTACGGTAACGGATCAGCGGCATGCCGCGCCGAGTGAGAGTCGTGAAGACGATCTCGCCATACTCATACTCTGAAACTGTCTCGCCACTTATGGCATCTATGATTTCCATATAAAGGTCTGCGTCACGCAAATGATATCCCCGCCGCGCTTGACACTCCACTCCACCACCCAGCCCCATTTCCGTCATGCCATAGTGGTTGTAGACCTTACAGCCCCAAGAAGCCTCTATGGCGGTGACAATAGCTTGAGGTACATGATCTGTGGACAATAGCACACTTTTCACTCGAAGCTGGTTGGAGTTCTTCAACCCGACGTTGCGCACTAAAGCCAATACCTGTGTGGGTATTCCAACTACCCCGTCTACACCAGCATTCGCCATGACGGCTAGAGTATGGCCCACGTCCCTTACCAGTCCATGCCTGATGCTATTTACGCCCATTCGCTCCAACGCAATGGCTAGCAAATCACCGACGCTTCCCGGCCGTTCGCATGGCAAGAGGATCAGTACTCGGTCGCCTGGATCAGTAAAAGTGGACATGCCAACTTGGAAAAAATCAATGGTAAGTTCCTGATCATCGCGAGTAAAGAAAAGGCGCTTGGGCTGGGCTGTTGTACCAGAGCTGTCCAAAGTAACCACTCGCTGGATTTCATTTTGTGAGACACAAAGAAATTGCAGCGGCTCTCCGCGGATATCCTCAGCCAAAGTAAGAGGGTAGTATTTCAATTCTTCAAGATTAGCAATATCCGCCGTAAAATTAGCCAACCTGGATCGATAAAAAACACTATTTTGTTTTGTTAGGCGTAGCGTCTCGCGCACCTTGCGCAATTGGTAGGCGATAATCGTTTCTCTCGTTAAAGTCTCGGGCGAACTTCCAATTTTGTGGGCAATCCAGGAATGAAGCGGGGTCAGTTTGAGAGGACTATCTGCCATTGCAGCGATAAAGGGCCTTTCCTTGTTGGCTAGTTAAGTTATACGCGCAAAAAGGAACGAGTCTGCCATCCGCTGCTACGGTTATAATATAGCAGTCACGTAGCCGAGCGAGGTCAAGCGTCCAGGCATCCTGGAAAGCCATACCAGAAATCGAAAAAATATGGGTGCGGGCACGAGCCAGAAAAGTGTCCCACTCTCCCAGGCTGGGGCTATTGATTTGAAGGGGTGCGTCTGCTGGCGGTGCCGCCCAGACGCGAGAGACGAATGCCTGTGCCTTTTCCCTCCCCTCCTGCGCGGTCATCTGCTTGCAGCAACATGCATGTGGCTCATGGTGGGATAGCGGCTTCAGGCTGCCATCTGGCATAACAACAAAATTACCATGAAACGAACAATGCGCGTTCTCGCCGCTGGATGGTTTGAAATTTTCCTTCTTGACTAGCCCACCGGTTTGTTCCTCTAACAGCGTTATGACCTCGGGCAAGGTAATCCGATCCCGGTTCTGCGGAAGTAAAGGGTATCGACCAAAATAAGTGACTGGTTGAAAGTGAACTCCTCGCACCATTGGATGGTATTGCAGGGCCAGTTTGATAATATTGCCGATATCAGGGCTGTTAATCTCAGGTACAATTGTGGCTACCAGCACGACTCCTATCTTTAATTCGGTGCAATTCTCTATAACCGCGATCTTTGATGAAAGGATCTTACGTCCCCTGATTTTTTCATAAATGGTGTCATTGGTTCCGTCAAACTGCAAATAGACCGTGGAAAGCCCTGCATCTTTGAGCTTCTTCAAGAAATCGATGTCAGTTGCTAGGCGTAAGCCATTGGTGTTTACTTGAAAAAAGGTAAAACCCAACGACTTTCCCAACGCTATGATCTCTGGAAGATCATTTCGCAGACAAGGCTCGCCGCCAGATAGCTGGATGTTAAAGGGGCCTCCAGCTGCCATCAGCTTTTGGAACCAAAAATAGATCGTGGACAGATCCGGATCATCATCCGTTCTGTCACCTGCGCTGGCAAAGCAAAACGGGCAGCCCAGATTACATCGCTGCGTCACCTCTAGCAAGACACAGCAGGGCTCTTGTTGATGCTCGGGACACAAGCCACAATCGTAAGGGCATCCCAGCTCTGCAATCGTAAAAGGCTTCTCAGGATGTGTCGGAATCTTCTGTATTTCCCATGCATCGTAGCCTGGTGAACCCCGCCAGATTACAGTCTCGTATGTCCCGTGCTGAGTGCATGTTTTCCGAAGATAATTATTCCCATTCTTCATGATAACGTCAGCGGGTATTCTGCCGAGGCATTCGGGACACACGCTTTCCGTTGTCGAAATAACTTTGGAATCAGTATTCATGATCTGTTCCGGAGAGATCAAAGCCATTCTCTACGAGAAGTTCCTTGATCTTTTGATATGTTTCCGCAACCATAAGCGGACAGCGGGTTAATTGGTTTCTCGGGTTATCTTCAAGAATATGATTACAGGTAATGCCTCCGTATTGCGTGCCAAATCTTTCTTTGAACCACTTGACTAGGGCTTCAATCATAATGAACAGACGTGGGTCAAACTCCTCAGCTGGCTCGCCTTTACCAGCGTAAAGCCCCAAAAGGCAAGCCCCACCGGTAAGAGTTCCGCAAGTTTCACCCATGAAGCCCAGACCGCCTACCAGTCCATGCATACAGCGCACAAGATCAGGGTTCGATTTCCCCTGCAGTTCCAGCCCGAGGATGATCAGTATCTGGCTGCAAAAGAATCCTTGCCGCTTCAGTTCCTGCATGCGTGTCATGTCGTCCATAAATCAGTTCCTTTAGCTGCCATCCCTTAGGTGTTCGGCGCCCATTGATCGACGAGAATATTCATGGCGACCATCATCCAGCCATCCTTGTTACGCTCGAGTAGATTCATGCAACCATAGTCTTGTCCAAGCCTGAAGAGGTTGGCCAGGTCCATTCCCAATACCTGGCATAGGATGACCCGGTTTACACCAGCATGGCCAACAATCAAAATATTTCCTTTAAGCGTTCGAACAATTTGGTCGAAAACAGGTCCGATCCGGACAGCCAAGTCCCGGAAGCTCTCTCCTCCAGGAGGACGGAAGGTCACCAAATCCCTCTCGCGACGCTGCCATTCCTCCGGGTAATGAACTTGCACTTTGGCCACAAACAGCCCTTCCCATTCACCCAGACTGATTTCCCGCAACTCCGGAAGCAACTGAACTTTCTCTCGGTGATTGTCAGCGATGATGAGGGCGGTTTCACGGGCCCGGCTCAGATCACTTGAGTAAATCTTTTCAAATAAACCCGCCTTGAGTTTCTGCCGCCACAAGCAGGCCTGACTCAAACCATTTTCATTCAAAGGGAAGTCGACCTGCCCGACGAAACGCTTTTCTTTGCCTTGTTCAATTTCACCATGTCTCAGTAAATAGATCATTCGGCAGTGGCTCCGCGAAAAAGAATCCCAAAGCTCGACCCAATCCCCTTTCTACCTTTTCCTTTATCAGGAAAGCATCAGCCCACCTTTTCTCGAACGCAACAGAGGCCTGAGGGTCCGTGGCGAAACGCTCTTTAGCAATCTGATAGCCTTCCTGTAATGGCACAAGCTGATTGCCCCGGACCATCTTGTCGGCCAGATAAACGATATCCTCTTCGGTTAGCTGGTCCTTTTTTCGGAGGAATATGTCCTGATGGGCCCCAACGACTTTGGCGACTGGGGGAAACCCCATTTCCTCTAAAAATCTTTCCCCTATCTTGGCATGATGGGGTTGGTCCTTGGCTATGTCATGGAGGAGGCTGGCGGCTACGATCAGCCCTAAATTTAGTTGATGACCTGATCGATTCAATTCCTCACCTAGGCGGAGGGCAACCTGGGCCACCTTTTGACAGTGTTCCAGCAATGATCTCGCAACGTGGAACTTCTTGGTCAAGATTTCCCTACACTCCATAATACTGGGAACCTCATAATTCCGGTGTCGCAAGACCAGTTCCTCGTAGTCTGCCATGGTGTCAATGTCCTGAAGAATATATTCATCAACCACTTCCACTTCCAGGGATTCGGTTTCATGTTGCCGTAAGAAAGACCGGAGGCCACCATCGCCGTTCCAGAGGCTGATTTTTTCTGTGAAAGTTTTGGCGATCAATGGCGGATGCCCCCGTGTTCCCTGAAAAGTCGGATACAAAATATGTCTACCTGCCTTGGGATAAGTCTTCAGCAGATCTCGAATCGTCTGAGATCTAACGAGGGGAATGTCAACGGGCAGGATAAAGAAAGCCTCCCGACCGGCCTCGAGCCTACTTATTCCTGCTACCACAGAAGAAAACATTCCTTGTTGATAGTCCTCATTAACTACCCACGTGGCACCGCAAGATTGAAGCACGGGAACCAAATCCTTCCATCGATGCCCCACAACTACTTTTGTATCACGGATTCCGTTTTGCTGAAATAAACGGATGGCTCTCTCCAGGATAGTCATTCCTCCAATGACAAGCAGGGGTTTAAAATCCTTCGTTCGTAAAGAAAAACCGGCAGCGAGTATGATGGCCGTAACTTCTTGTGGTTTCATGCCTAGTAGATTCCGGATCGCACTTTGATCAATTCCGCCACTATACTGACGGCAATCTCCTCAGGGGTGTCTCCCCCTATATTCAGACCGATTGGACAATGTACTCGATCAATATCATCCTGGGTAAACCCCTCGCTCAAAAGCGTTTGATAAAGGATATCCCTTTTCCTCCTGCTTCCGATCATTCCGATATATCCCGCTTTGGTTCGTAGAGCCTGCTCCAGCACGGTTTTATCGTGCAGGTGTCCCCTGGTGACGATCACCACGTAGCTGTCCGAATCAATCTCCAAGTCGGCAAAGGCCTTCTCGAAAGAAGTAAGCACGACAATCTGATCCGCCTTGGGAAACCGTTGTAAATTCGCAAACTCCTCCCGGTCGTCCAAGACAACCGTACGGAATTTCACGAGGGAGGCGATCTCCGCCACCTGTTGGGAAACATGACCGGCCCCGAAAATAAAGGCGGTTCCCGGAACGAAAGTCGGCTCTATGAAAAAACGCTGCTCTTCCGCCTCCATTATGAAGGGGGTTTTTATTTTGTCAGCCTCAGGGAGAAAAGCCCGGAGCCATGATTCCGAAAGAAAGGAACGGCCAAACACTACCTCTCCATCCTGAATCAGAAAACTTTCTCCGCGCCCAACTTCCGGCTCGATTTGCAGGGATTTCACTAAGTACCCTTTGCGCCCTTTTTGCAGATACTCTATAAGGTCCTGTCTTTCCGTTATGGTCTTGGTATCCGCGGCAAGATATTCCAACATGATCATCAGACGACCCCCGCAGATCATTTGGTCGGCAGTGGCCGCCGTGGCACCCATGAGTTCAATTATTCTCACTTGGGCTCGTCCTGTCTTGAACACTTCCGGGGCGACTTTCAAAATCTCGGCTTCCACTAGACCGCCGCCAATGGTTTCGATAATCGTCCCGTTCCTACGTACTACCATCTTGGTTCCTACAGAGCGGGGGGTCGATCCGGCATGGCTGATAATAGTGGCCAGAACCAGATCCTCTCCTTCCTCCAGTAAGTGACTCACTGTTCGCATCAGCTTTATCATTGACTTACCTTCACTTCTTTGGCGAACAAGTTACGATAGGATTTAAATATGATACCCCGAGAACGTTCACAAGCGAGCATTTCATTTGTCTTCCAAGGTTTTCTCCACCTCGGCCATCTTGCCCAGGGCAAGCTCCTCTGGTACCCAGGTCAGCCCACAATGAGGACAGCGTAGCATCTCAACCGGGTAAGCATTGTCCAGATAAGAAACGGTTACTTTGCCGGGCTCTAAGGCAATTCCGCAGCTGGCACACAACCAATTATCCCATTCGGTCTGGTTTATTATTTCGGTCATAGCTTCTTTCCTTCTTCGATGAGCATCCGATGGCTATATGCATTGTGAACTGTGAACCCATCCCCTCCCGGCGTAGGGGAATACTCCACCCAGTAAGTTACATTACCCGGACGATGATAGGCCAGGAAGTGACCCGTTTTGGCGTTCACAAGTTTCCGTCCAGTTGCTTCGACATCAGCGATCACCTGTTGGACATCCTCCGCGAGAATCAGCCGTTCTTCCATGCGAGTTTGCACATCTGGCGGGATATTCAACTTTATCTTGTCATAATCATGTAATCCAGGCATCTCCTCTCCCCATACCTCCTTGATAAGCTTGCGTTTGAGCCTCGCTCGATTCTCGTGCCGCTGGGAATATCCCGGACCAGCGCGCATGGCTCGCGACTCTGGTTCCCCGTCAAAAAGAAGATCCAGAAGGTGTAGAGTGCGTTTGCCCTGCCCGGCGAATAAGTCTCGGCACATGGCGCAATACGTGACGTAATCCAAGGGGCTCTCCGCGATCCGCCTCTGGACGACCGTCTTCGCTAAAGAGCGGTTTGCCAGCCACATCAAACCCCCGTAACTGCAGCACTCGGTCTTGTCCCGGCTCAATGGCAATTCTTCCACTTGATAGCCCAGCCGGTCAAGGATTCGCCGCACGCTGTCTTGAATGGCCTGCTCGCATCGCGTAGTGCAGGGGTCATGGATTGAAATGACTCCTTTTTTATCGAACGGGATCGCTCGCGCCGGAAACCCCTGCCGATCAAAGAACTCCCACAAGGATACCACCTCGACCTCGGGCAGATAGGTTTTAAACATTTGATAGCAGGTCGAACAGGCCAGGATGACCCGGGGGCGTCTCAAAAGTTGGTGTTCGTGTCGGAAATCTGCTAGGGTAGTTTCGAACAAATCCATGCGCCCCGCCCACTCGGCCGGGGCACCGCAACACCTTAAGATCAGCCCTATCCCACCGGACGCAGTCTCACGCAGTTGGGCGTAGACGCGCTCTACATGCTCCGGAGCCGAGGCACTGAGCTGGCACCCCGGGAAAAACACATACTCACTGGCCGTGATCCCAGGCTGATGACGGCTCAAGGCAAATTTCTCGCTGTTACTGAACTGCATATCACGTATGGCAAATTCATGGGTGGAGGCCGGCATGCGGCCCTGATCGACCATCGTTAGCCTGGCCTGCCGGCAAACTACACCCATGTCAAGGTCATTTGGACAAACTTCGCGGCACAGGGAACATAGGCTACATGAGTTGATTAACTGGTTCGCTTGGCGATGACCCATGACGATCGCGAGATTGTTGTAGACCTCTCTCACATACTTCTTGGGATAGCTGCCATAGTGTTCCAGATATGTACATACCTTCACACATTCCAAGCACTGGCACTGGATACAGCGCTGTCCCTCCTGCCTCGCCTCATCTAAACTATAGCCGTTTCGGCTGTCCACGATCGGCAAAATCCTCACAGGCGTGATTCCGGCCATATTTGTGTAAAGGCGTGTGGCGCGAGGCCCCTCATTCTCGCGTGCAGCCGTCATTGAAACTTTTTGGATATATCTATCGATGGAAACGGCTGCACGTCGGCCGTCATATATCGCCGTGATCGGTGAATATGAACCTGCACGCAAACGTGTAGCAAACACACCAGGCTGGCTGGTCGCAAGTGTTGCCGGGTCAACCCTTACCTGCGCCTCGACTCCCATAGATAGATAAATCGCGTCAAACTCGCCGCGAAGATCAGGAAGAAAGATATTCTGACCCAGTGTTCTGTTCAATCGAAGCTCCACTCCGGAATTAGCAACAAACTCGGTTTCTTTTTCGATCACTGACCGTGAAAGGATGTCTTCGGGAATTTCCCACAGTTGGCCACCTAAACGGTCCTTTGCCTCGACGAGTACTACAGGATATCCTTTACGCGCAAGGTCGAGGGCCGCTGTAAGTCCACTCAACCCGCCGCCCACCACAACCACCCTACTGCCCCTGCGGGGCACTGCAAGTTTTTTCTCGGGATGGTAAGTCCCCAGGTCAGCGCATATCCGCTCCAGCGCAGCAACGGCCAGTGATCCACCGTAATCTTTCCGATTGCAGACGGCTCGGCACGGCTGATCGCAAATCCGGCCGATGATACCCGGAAAAGGAAGTGTATGCCGAATGATTTTCAGTGCCGAATCCAGATCATCGCGGCTGATTTCGGCCATCATGCCCCGGACATCCACATGAATCGGGCAGGCAGCCATGCAGGGGGGCGCATACTCTTGGATACAACGGTCTTCGAGCCGACGCAGCTCACTCTGTTCCATGGGTGGGATACTCGCTATAAAACATGAACGGGGCGGGGTGATGTTTCCCCCGCCCCGGCCGGGTACCACTTTCTTTAGAGCTGATTTTCAGCTCTTACTTGGCGATTCCTTTTTCCTTCAGGCCCGCCAACACTTTTTCCGGTAGTGCTGGTAGATGGGTGATGCGCACGCCGGTAGCGTCATAGATAGCATTGATAACCGCGACATGCGAGGAAGTCAGAGGCAACTCACCCACGCCCGCCGCACCGAATGGGCCTTCGGGCCGAGGAGTCTCAAGATAGTGGATGTCAAACCTGTCCGGTATGTCCTTGATGTATGGGATACCGCATGCCAGTAAAGTATTATGTTTCTTGAGATCCTCAAAGTCCTCCGAGAGAGCCAACCCAATCCCTTGGGCCACACCACCGTACATCTGGCCATCGACAACCAGCCTGTTGTTGATCTTGCCAACATCACCGACGACCGTGTAGCCTTCTACTGATGTCTTACCGCTTTTGGTATCCACCGCGACCTCCGCCATGAACATCCCGTACATGTAGATTGCGAAGGGCGCACCTTGTGAGGTCTTCAGGTCGCAGAATACATTATTGGCCGCTACCCATTTGCCGCTGTATACCAGCGGTATCTTTTCAGTGACCATTTCAGCATAGGTTCGATAGGTCCCGTCCGGCTTGCGCATGGCCGCCAGCAACTGATCGCATCCATTTTTAATGGCATTACCTGTCACCACCTGCTGTCGGCTCCCGCCTGAAGGCCCACTATTGGGTGTGATTCCAGTGTCATTCATGACCAGTTTGATCCGGTCCGGCGTCAAACCCAAGGGCCGAAGGGCTTCATGGGTTGTTCCCAATGCCCCCATGTCTGCTCCTTGGCCATGGTCTTCCCAGCTTGTTTTCAGGGTTACTCCTTCCTTGGTCAGCTCCACTGAGATCTCTGAAGAGTCAGTACCGTCAATGCCGCACCCGTAGATGCCGAGGCAAATTCCAACACCCCGCTTGACTTCAGAGGTAGACTCGCGCTTGGCGCGCTCCTTAGCCGTCTTGTAGAGTGGCCGCAGCTTGTCGATAAGCTCGGGCAGAACAAAGACTTCGGGAGCCTGTCCCACAGGGGTCGTATCGCCAGGGCGGTAAACATTGAGATAGCGTAGCTCCAGAGGATCCATCCCCATCTTTACGGCTAGTTCATCCATCAGGCTTTCGCTGGCCAGAAAACTCTGCGGCGAACCGTAAGAGCGGAAGGCGGACCCCCACGCATGGTTGGTGCAAACGGTCCTACCCATGCCCCGGATGTTTGGGATGCCATAACCGGCACCGATGAACTGCGCGCCGCGTAAAGTCAACAGATCACCGAACTCTGAATATGGACCATGGTCTACAGTCCAGTCGCTTTCCATGGCGATGATCTTACCTTTCTTGTCCGCGCCATACTTCAGTTTAATGAAGAAGGGGGAGCGCTTCCCAGTGTAAGTGATGTGCTGGTGGTAATCGTACCGGAGGGACACCGGCTGGCCGGTAGCCATACACGCCACGCCAAGCAAAGCCTCCATTGTAGGACTGAACTTGTAGCCAAACGTGCCGCCGCTAGGGTTCTGAACGAGGCGCAGCTTCTCCGGCTCAATGCCAAGACCGGGCGCGATCATGGCGTGGTGGAGATATATGGCTATACTCTTGGAATGGATAGTGAGACGCCCCTCCCCATCGAAGTAGGCAAGTCCCACGTCTGGTTCCATTGTCAGATGAGGCTGACGTTGAAGGTAGAATTCATCCTCGACAGTATAAGCGGCCGACTTCATAAGAGATGCCGTGTCCTGTCCCTTGACAATGGGAAGCTCGAAATACACATTGGGGGTTCCGGGATGGATCTCGATGGCGTCCTCAGCCATGGCCGCCGGCGCACTCATATATGCGGGCAGTTCCTCCAATTTGACTTTAACCTTTTCAGCCGCGGCGCGCGCATTCTTATCAGAATCAGCGCATACAATGGCGATAGCGTCGCCATATTGAAACACCTTTGTATCACAAAGAATAGGCCGGTCCCATCCGTCGCCTTTGTTGGTGGCGAAGGTAATGAGACCAGTGATGCGATTCTTGCCCTTCACGTCCTTATGGGTGACGATCTTATGGACGCCGGGCATTTTCTCAGCCTCTGACGTGTCAATGGAGAGAATGTTGGCATGGGAGACCTTGGCCTGCACCAGGGCAAGATGCAGCGTGTTGGGCGGCATCTTTACACCCAAGTCATGACCATAGTCACATGTCCCGGTCACTTTAGCAACAGCTGAAGGGCGAGGATAGTTGGTCCCCCAAATCCGGCCATCGGGTGGCAACTTGAATACGAGAGACTCTTTTGGCTTCTCGCCACGCAGTACAGAAGCGGCATCCATAACTGCATCCACGATAGGTTTATACCCGCTGCAACGGCAGGTGTTGCGGCTTTTCTGTAACCAGTCACGCACCTCGTCCCGGCTGGGCTTCTTGTTTCGATGCAGCAAAAGATAGGCTGACACGATGAAGCCGGGGGTGCAGAAACCGCACTGCGGAGCCCCGTGGGCAACAAAAGCCAACTGGACAGGGTGCAGGTTATCAGGCGTGCCAATTCCCTCAACTGTTGTCACCCGGGCCTCGTCCTTTACCCTCTTCATCGTCGTGATACAGGAGCGAACGAGCTCCCCGTCCAGAATTACCGAGCAGCCCCCGCAATGACCAGTGCCACAGCCAACCTTTGTGCCGGTCAGTCCTAATTGCTCGCGGAGGACAGTTGCCAGGGAAGCTTCTGGATCAACAACCAACATTTGAGGCTTGCCATTAATGGTTATGAACCTCTTTTCCATATGACCTCCTTTCTAGTAAAAAACTTTTGAATAATTATGGGCTTAATTTTGACCTATTTTCGGGGCACCTTTTTAGCATCTTTGATTTTTAATTTTAATAACTCTCCCGTATTATCTGCCGAAGGGGCATTGAGGAAAACGGCACTCCTCGCACTCAAGACACAGTGCTCCATGACCGAGAATTGCAAGATCCTGCCTTGAGGGAAACTGATCAGCAAGCAGCCGAGGCAGCAAAAGATCGAATCCGGTCGTCTTGAAGTATAGGGCGCAGGCAGGAACACCTATTACCTGCACATGACCGATGCGAGCCAAAAGAGTCACGGCACCTGGTATTACCGGCATCCCATAAAGCATATCCGACGCACCAGCGTCCAAGAGTCCCTGTTTTGTCACATCATCAGGATCAACAGAGAGACCAGCGGTTGTTACCAGAAGATCTATGCCGGCAGAAATGAATTCGCTGATGGCCTGACTGATTGCGTTTCGGTCATCCGGTACAATGCGCCTCTGAATAACCTCGCAGCCTAAATGTTCTAATTTGCCGCTGATGATGGGAATGAATTTATCCTCCACCAGCCCTTGAAATACCTCCGTTCCCGTCACCAGAATGCCCGCCTTCGCTTGCCGCAAAGGAAACACCTGAAACAAAGGTTGTCCGTTTACTGCCCCCAACGCAAGACGGAAGTCCTCCCTGTTCAAGTACAACGGTATGGCTCTGACTGCCGCTATCTTATGTCCCCGATCAACCATGGAATAGCTTTGTCGGGAGGCACAAATGACATCGGAAAGCCTATTAAAGGAAAGCAGTAGCCTGGTGTCAACAACAAGCAAACCTTTCCTGTCTGCTATCAGGTTTACTTTTCCCTCCCGCGGCGTGTCAGAATAGGAAACCCCATTGCCGGCCATCGCCTGGGCAAACGCAAGGGCGGCTTCATCTTCGTGCACCCATTCGGAGTCATTTTTCTCGCCGTCTTCAACGTATACATTCAGCCTTCCCATTCGCTGAAGAAGGCAGATATCACCGGCGCTAATAGTCTGTCCACGGTGGAAAGCAGCCCCTTTTTCCTTTTCAGGAATGATGCGCGTCATATCATGTAGAACTCGGCGGCCCACGGCTTTTTCCAAGGGCACCAGGGTAAGCTTGGGCTTGCCTCCCTTCCTTCCCTTACCGTTATCGTCTGTCTTTAGATATACCACATCGCCACGGCATGCCCTGCATAAGCCTTGGGACATCGCACTGTGCGCTTCTCCGCAAACAGGACAAACAGCGATAATACCCTTGCGTTTTTTATTCAGCTGATCAGGCTGAACTTCAATCTCAGCTATTCCCAGGATGTTTGTCCGCGCTTCTTCGATCACTTCCAACAGGACATTTGAATCCTGTTGATCCTCGGGCTCTAACTTCAGGAACCAGGTTTTGATACTCGGCCAGAAATCAAGCTTGCGGACATCCAGATACACGCGAACGCCTTTCCCTCCGTATTTCCCGTACAAAGTCAGGGCATACCTTCCAATGTCAAGCACCTTCAAGCCTCCATTGCCTATAGTGCAGGGCGTAAGCAGCTGGATGGCATCGGGCAGGCAAACACTCGTTTCACAGACGGCGTCAAAAAGGTCCCCTTCTGGCATGTGTTTCAACGCATGATCAACCATTAAGCCGCCGATCATGAGACCGGGCGTAACACAGCCGTGAAAGGATTTGACAAGGTTCTTGTACTCTTCCGATGTGTAAGGGCCGATATTCATAAACTGGATACCTCGAGGTCTTCGTCATATGCATCGTTATATGCCCAGATATCTTCAACGTCGGTGCGACGCCTGAAATGGAGTTCCTTCAGACGAAACTGGAACATCCATCTCGGAACGATCTTGCCTTGTACAACAGGTAGTAGCTCGTCGCCAAGCTGCGTTGCTTCCGATATGTCGTGAGTGACATGAATTATGGGGATACGAAGCTCACCAATCAATTGCTTGAGTTCCATGCGTAAATTTTTGCGGGTAATGGCATCTATGGCCGAAAATGGTTCGTCCAGCAGGAGTATGCGGGGGCTTCGTGCCAAATTCTGACATATGGCGCATCGCTGCCGCTCCCCCCCGGAGATCGTGTTGACCTTTCTATCCCGCAGATGCCATATTCCAAAACGCTTCATAAATTTCTCAACACAGCTCTCGTCATATGCAGCAAAGGCTACGTTTCTCTGAACATTAAGATGAGGGAAAAGCGGATAATCCTGAAACACGTATCCCAGCTCTCGTTTCTGCGGAGGCAAGAAAACTTTATTCCTCGTGTCAACCCAGGTCTCGCCGTTGAAAGTAATAGTGCCTTCATCAGGTTTACTCAGGCCAGCGATCAGCCTAATGATAGTTGTCTTACCCGCTCCGGACGGTCCAACGAGAACCGACAGCTTATCCTGTGAACAGGAGAAGTTGACATCCAGTTCAAAAGTCGCGAGTCGTTTTTTCACTGATACTTTCAGCTCCATGCCCTGTTCCTTCGAGTAATCAGATTGAGAAGGAGGAGAAAGGAATAACTGATCGGGATCAGAACCAGACACATCAAACCTGCCTCCCTGTATGCGAGAGATTCTACTGCTTCGTATATGGCAATGGACACCACCTTCGTCTCTCCCGGTATACTACCACCCACCATAAGGAGCACGCCAAAGGCGCCGATGCTATGGATGAAAACAAGAATGGCCGCTGCTGCAAGTCCACTTACACTGTTAGGGATGATGACTCGGAGAAACGTGGCCACAGGTGAAAGCCCGAGAACATACGCGCTTTCCAACATGCTACGATCAATCTTTTCGAATGAGGCCTTCATCGGCTGAACGGCAAAGGGCAAACAGTAAATAAGAAGAGCAACGACTATCCCTTGAAATGTGAAGACCATGGGAGATCCGGTAACGTTCTCCCAGAATCCGCCGAGAAAGCCCTTCGGACCCATGACGACAAGAAGATAAAATCCCAGCACAGTAGGCGGCAGAGCCATTGGAAGATTGACCAGCGCTTCAACAAGTGCCTTGCCTGTAAAACGGCTAATGGAAAGAGCATACGCAAGGGGCGCTGCCAGGATAATAAGCAGAAAGGTGCTAACCGTGGCAAGTTTTAGGGAAAGGAAGATTGGCTGCCAGTCCATAACTCATTTATAACCGTATTTCTTCTTTATAGAATCTGTCTCAAGCGATTCAAGGAAATCCACGAATTTCTTCGCTGCTTCCCTGTTCTTCGCCCGCATAAGCACACACGCCCCCTGCACTATGGGACGGGCCTCTCTGACCTCAAAATAGCAGCCCTTTTTACCTTCCTCCGAAAATGCCGCTGAAATGGCGCAGAAGGCCGCATCCACACTCCCCGTCGAAGCGTATTGGAAAGCCTGAGCAATGTTTTCCGGGTAGACAAGCTTATGTTGCACTATATCCCAAAGACGGCCCTGCTCTATGGCACCCATTGCCGCTGCCCCATATGGAGCTAGTTTTGGCGCGGCAACTGCAATTTTTTTCACGGAGGGATGTTTGATAACCTCCTGCCAGCCTGATAAGCGGCACAGGTCCCTTCTTGCAGACCAGAGTACGACTTGGCCGCGAGCGTAAACAAATGGTTCTTCTGCAAGACCGCTCTTGTGTAGCATCTTAGACCTTTCTTCATCTGCCGACAGGAAGATATCGTAAGGGGCACCATTCATGATCTGACCAGTGAGGTGGCCGGAGGAAGCGAACGTGGCGTTAACGGAAATCATGCTCTTGGACTCAAATGATTTCGCAATCTCCTTAAACGGCTGCATGAAGTTCGCCGCAACGGCAACGTTGAGTGACTGAGCAGAACAAACAGCAGGGGAATGAACCAAAACACAAAGAGCGAGGAGAAAAAATATATGCCGCTTCATGTAGCGCCTCATTCTGTTACATTTGACACGCTGATTGGCAAAAAGAATAGTTACCAAAGTGATACACAGGCCGGATAATATTGTACGTTTATATAATCTATGACATAAAATCAAGAAATATTATGTCATTTGTGACATAATACGCTGAATAAATCATAAGTACAGATTTACTTTGAGGAAAAAGGGTACGGCAACGAGGAAGGAGCTTAGAAAAAGATAAGGCGACAAAATTTCCAACAATACAAGTGAAGTCAATAAGCGGCGTATTTCATTTTTTCATACGTCACTCTTGCACATTACCGAACGAAACATAGTATTCATTATGTGATCGTCGGGCGCTACAAAACTAGAAAAGCCCAAAGCGATTGAGTTGGCAGAATGGCTTCGGGCTTCCCTAAGGAGAGGAAAAAACGTTAATCAAATTATACTGGATTTAAAGAGAACGTCAATAGGTTTGTGAAAGGAATAAGAATGAAGAAACATACCAGCAGAACCCCTAACTACACCTCTCCGAAGTACTTTATTTGTCCTGAACGGAACTTGATTTGACAGAGGCAGATCCTCCCGGATTATCAGCGGGGTTTAAGCCGCTAAAGCCTCTCTCAAATTCTTCTCCTTAAAATATCTCCTGCCATCTATGAACGTTTCCATGGGTGTCCTCCCCTG
>DATJPW010000171.1:0-4997 GCA_035506215.1 Desulfomonilaceae bacterium | reverse complement strand
ACCCGTATCAATTAAAGCGTTTCGCACCGAAAAAGGGGTATCTCAACAAAACTTGGCGACCATATTGAATGTGGGGCAGATGACCGTGGTTCGATGGGAAATGGGGAAATCTGAACCGGAAGGCACGGCGGCGGCTGTACTGACAACCTTGGTATCCGATGTTAGCCAGCGTGAGGATCTGAGGATGTATGGGCCTGTGGCGAGTGGTTATGCCATCTACCGAATGCTTAAAGAGCGGTTGGAAAAGAAAGAGCGTAGATAGACACGTCCAGTTCGTACTCTTCAATGCAATACTCCAATTTCAGGGGGGTGTGGTCACATGGCAGGAATAAAGAAATCCCGAAAAGCATCGTCTCCGTCTCCAGGATTGGCTAAATGTCCCACGGGGATAACCGGGTTGGACGAAATAACAGGGGGTGGTCTACCGCAGGGGCGTCCTACCCTGGTTTGCGGCGGTGCGGGATGCGGGAAGACCTTTTTGGGTATGGAGTTTCTGGTTCGTGGAGCATCGCAGTACGACGAACCTGGTGTTTTCGTGAGCTTCGAAGAATCTGAAAAGGATTTGCTGGAGAATTTCACTTCTAACGGATTTGATCTCAACGCCATGCTAGCCAAGAACAAGATAGCGATTGATCATGTTTTTATTGACCGCAAAGAAATCGAAGAGACCGGAGAATATGACCTGGAGGGCCTGTTCATCCGGCTGGACATGGCAATCAAGGAGGTGAAAGCAAAACGTGTGGTCCTGGATACCATTGAGTCGCTTTTTTCAAGCTTCTCCAATGAGGGGATCCTGCGTGCGGAGCTGCGGCGGCTATTCCGATGGCTCAAAGACAAGGGACTTACGGCTATCATCACCGCGGAGCGAGGGAAGGAGACATTCACTCGCCACGGGTTGGAGGAATACGTGGCAGACTGTGTGATTGTCCTGGACCATCGGGTAGAGAAGCAGCTCTCCACAAGGCGACTTAGGATAGTCAAATACCGTGGGTCAGCCCACGGAGTCGATGAATATCCGTTTCTCATCTATCGCACCGGCTTCTCGATGCTTCCTATCACGTCCCTTGGTTTGAAGCAGGCTGTATCTCCGGAAAGAATTTCGTCTGGGATTGACCGATTGGATGCGATGCTCAGTGGTAGAGGATATTATCGAGGCAGCACCATCTTGGTCTCAGGTACTGCCGGGACCGGGAAAACCAGTTTTGCAGCCTGTTTTTTGGATTCCGTGTGCAGCCGGGGTGAACGAGCGGTCTATCTCAGTTTTGAAGAATCTCCGAGCCAGATTATTCGCAACATGAAGTCCATAGGGATTGACTTGGACAAGTGGGTCAGAAAGGGTCTTATTCAATTCCATGCCGTTCGCCCAACCTTCTATGGGCTGGAGTCTCACCTGAAGGGAATGCACAGGGTGATCGAGGACTTCAAACCGGCTGCGGTTGTGGTGGACCCTATCTCAAATTTGGTTTCGGCAGGAGATGAGCAAGAGGTGAAATCCATGCTGATGCGCCTTATGGATTTCTTGAAGGGCGAGCTGATCACCACTGTTTGCACCGATCTGACGGCTGGCGCAACAACGGTGCAAGAGACAGAAATCGGTCTTTCATCGCTCTCCGATACATGGATATTGCTTCGATTAATCGAAAACGGTGGTGAGCGCAATCGCACCTTATACATTGTCAAGTCTCGCGGCATGGAACATTCGGAACAGATACGAGAGTTTCGTTTGACCGACAAGGGGGTTCAGTTGCTCGATGTCTATGTCGGTCCCGGCGGAGTCTTGACCGGTTCGGCAAGAGCCGCGCAAGAAGCTCAAGATGAAGCGGAAGCATTGATCCGCAAGCAAAAGCTGGAACTCATGCGGCGTGAAGTGGAGCGCAAGGAAGCTCTGTACCAGGCTGAACTGACGGCTCTGAAGGCAAGGTTCGAGTATGACAAAGAGGAATCTCAACTCGCCATCAGTCAGTCGGAGAATCGAGAAGCCGTGCTGAAGCAGGAAAAGTTCTATCTAGCGGGTATCCGTAAGGCTGACCTCAAGTCCACCGACGGTGGGAAGAAAAGAGGGACTCGAAATGAAAAAAGCCGATAAGAATCTCTTGAACAAGAGAAGCCGGACATCGGACGTTTGGGAACTGTCTTTATATGTGTTAGATGGGAATCCGGCATCAGTTCGAGCCTTGAACAGCGTCACAGATATTTGTGAGGAATATCTGGCGGGGAGATGCGCACTTGAGGTTATTGATCTGGCGATTCATCCGGAGTTTGCCAAGAGAGACCAGATCGTTGCCATACCGACTTTGATCAAAAAACTGCCTCCACCACGTGGAACAATGATAGGCGATCTCTCCAACACGGATCGTGTCATGACTGGTCTTGGTTTACGTCCAGTGGAGCGATAGTGCAACGAGACGCCATGAGCGCCAAATTGACATTCCTGTCGTCGTTGTCATTGCCTTGGAAGAGGAAGAAGACATTTGGGAGAGTTGCCAAATGAAGAAATCCATAAATGATTTCCTTGAGAAAGAAAAACAGGAATCGGAAATATGGAACCTGCGGTTATATGTGGCGGGCCAGACCGCTAAATCCATCCAGGCATTCCACAATCTGAGAAAGATTTGTGAGGAGCATCTCGCTGGGCAATACACGATAGAAGTGGTTGACCTCACGATTAATCCACAGCTCGCCAAAGGAGACCAGATACTTGCGCTACCGACATTGGTTAGAAAGCTGCCTCAACCCATCCGAAAAATAATAGGCGATCTTTCCAATACGGAGCGTGTCTTAGTGGGACTGGATTTGCGTCCCAGCAAGTAATTGATTGAGAGGAATGTACATGATGAAAAAACGGGGGGAAGGAACGAGCCGGGAACATGGAAAGGCCGAGTCCAAGGGGCGAAAATACCATCTGCGATTATATGTCGCGGGGACGAGCCGCAGATCCCTACGGGCTATGCAAAACCTCAAAAAATTGTTAGACGAAGAGCTTGAAGGACAGTACGAGCTCGAAATAATTGACATCTATCAGCAACCTATTTTCGCGAAGGAAGGGCAAATTGTTGCCGCTCCGACACTCGTCAAAGAATTACCCGAACCATTGCGGAAGATAGTGGGCGATCTTTCGAACGCCGAGAAGGTTCTCGCGGGGCTTGATGTTTACCCGCGAGAGTAAAATCATGGGGAACAGTTATGCCAATGGACCGGGACTATACAGAGGATCTACTTGCCGAAATTGAACAACTGCGATTGCGCTTGCAGGATGCTGAAGAGACTTTGGATGCCATTCACCACGGCGAAGTAGATGCGATTGTCGTCTCCGGGCCTCATGGCGACGAGGTATATACACTCACAGAAGCTAACCGACCCTATCGCATTCTTTTTGAGACCATGAACGAGGGAGCAGCCACGTTAGGTTCGGATGGCACAATTCTTTTCTGCAACTCCAAATTATCTGACATGCTCAAAACGCCGATGGAAACCATCCTCGGCGGCTCTTTGCGTCGGTTCGTCACGGCGACAGATACCCATTTGGTTAATGCTCTATTGGAAAGAGGGCTGCAACGGCCTCAGAAGATGGAGATTTCATTGCAATCCGGCGATGGAAACATTGTTCCATGCCAAATTTCGATCAGTCCGCTTTCACTTGATGGCTCTTCGGTCATTTGCATGATTTTGACCGACCTCACCGAACGTAAGCAGGCGGAAGCGGTTATACGCGAAAGTGAGCAGCGATTCAGGACGATCTTTGAAGGAGCTGAGGACCCCATCGTCCTGAAGGATCTCTCACTAAAATATACACAAGTGAACCCGGCTTTCGAGAAACTCGTCGGTCTCCCTTCGTCCGAAATTATTGGCAAGAGATGGGAGGATCTGTTCGGCAAAGAGATGTCCGATTACGTCAGGGAGCTGGATCTGCGTGTATTATCGGGAGAGACAATAGAGGTTGAACGGAAGGTGACAATTCGAGGAGTGCCAATGAGGCTTGTTTCCACGAGGACTCCACTCCGTGAAGCTTCAGGCGAAATTGTCGGCGTCCTGGCCATGTTCCATGACATCACTGACCGAGAGAGTAGTGAACCATATCTTATAATGGCAAAGGGAGAATATCGTTCAAAGGCTATGCAGGCAGCCCTAAGGTCAGCCCGAATTGCCGCTGAAAAAGAATCTTTAATCCTTCTGCTCGGTGAGAGTGGAAGCGGCAAGGATTATCTTGCGAGATATATCCACGATAAGTCACCGCGGGCTAACGGTCCCTATTTCTCCATCAATTGTGCTGCGATAGCCCCGGAACTTGCCGAATCCGAACTGTTTGGTCATGAGAAAGGATCTTTTACTGGAGCGGGAAGCCGCAAACGAGGGCTTCTCGAACTGGCTGAGGGCGGAACGCTTTTACTAAACGAGATTGGAGACCTCCCAGTCCCTCTGCAGGCAAAGCTGCTGACCTTTCTTGATACCCGGAAATTCACTCGCGTGGGAGGTGAAAAAGAGATCACTGCCAGTGCCAGGCTCATTGCAGCAACAAACAGAGACCTGGAACGAGAAGTGGAATTAGGGCGCTTCCGTAGAGACCTCTTTTACAGAATTAATGTAATGTCCATAGAGGTCCCTCCACTGAGGGAAAGGGGTGAGGATATCCCGATACTGGTCGAGGAGATTCTGTCCCGACTTCAGACTGAAATGGGGCTTGTCGATGCACCCAGCATTGATGCGGCAACGATGGAAATGCTCATAAGGTGTAACTGGCCCGGCAACGTGAGGGAACTGCGTAACGCGTTGGAGCGGGCTTTGATAGTCTCAGATACGGGGACGTTGGACCTCGCTTGTCTTCAACTGAGCATGGATAAGGGAAGCCCAAATAGGGAATGGTCGTTTGCGATCTCGTACCCATTCGGCGGCACACTACAAGATGTGACCGATGAACTCACAAAGTCAGTGCTGGTGGAAGCACTCAGGCTTTGTGATGGAAACAAGAGAAAAACTGCCCGGAGCCTTGGTATTTCCCG
>DATJPW010000170.1:0-4365 GCA_035506215.1 Desulfomonilaceae bacterium | reverse complement strand
TGTGCAACTAATCGCAGATAGAATCGAAGGGGATCAGAAAGATCGCTGGTGGGCTATCGCTTTCTCGACTTTCTACCTGTTTCTCACGGTTTTCTTCGTGTCACTCTTCTACCTGAGCCCAGCCCTTTCATCGCATGGACGGGCGGTCTGTACACTTATTCTGGTAGCCATTTATATTTTGCGCATAGCCCGTTCATCCTTTTTGATTTGGCATGGCATATTCCGCCGAAGAGGAGAGCGACTGTGGGAAACCTTTTGGAACCTGGCGGCTCCATTCGTTATTTACCTTCTCCTTGCGTATCATGCTCTTAGTATTCTTCGTGGCACGTCTCCAGACAAACTCGATGAGAATGTTGCGATGCTGCTTGCCATTTTATTCGGCTTGGCGCTGCGGAACTCCTGGCATCTTGTTGTTGAGGGAGTGTTTCGAGAGAGCAAGTGGATTTAAGTTCGCGGCATTCTGGAATCCCGGCGGGAATCGGAGTACATTTTGTTTCAAAGTAGAGACGCTTAATCCGGAAAGCCACCGCTTGAATTGGACAACGTCTTCGTCACGCCTCATGTGGCCGGGGTAACCAGGCAGAATTTAGAGGGTACAGCGAGAGTGGTGGCTGAGAATATCGACCGCATCAAACAAGGGAAAACGCCTCTCTATTGCGTCAACTTGGCCGAGGCAAAACGAAGTTAGACGGAAGAAATTCCTGAAGACGCACTGCAGCGGATTAGGAGCGTGTTAGTTGGGACTTTGCTATGCGACCTGACGAACAAATTTTGAAAACATCTCCCAAAGAATTCGTGTCTAATCATCCGTTTCTGAAACTCGTTTTCTGCATCGACGCTTCAATTCTTCCTTTTTGCGATCAACAAACGCCGCCGCCTTCCGACCAAGTCGCATGATCGGCACTAGATAGTTTCTCGGTCTGATTTTCTTATTTTTCGTTTTCATTGGCCGCACACGGCTTACGAGTTGCTACAAGTATAGTGTATAGCATGACCCTTATCATTTACAGACAGAAGTAGAAATGCGGCGACAACAACCCTGGAAGGTCATCAACTTACTGTCTCGGAGTACGGACAAGAGTGCCGACACTTGTCCCATACGTCACTCAACATTTCTTCCAGGCTTCAGCCTCTATAACTGGGGTTAATGTGGCTGAACTCGCCCATCGGCCCTGAGACCGTACTGACAACCTGGATCGTCTGCGCTGCAGCAGCACATCCTCTCCCTCTCTCCGGAGAAAAACGTGCTATACCTCTAACTTAACAAGTGGTACATAATGCAGGTGAGGTCACCAGTGAATGTTCCTGCAGAAGTTTTATCAAAGTGACATGAAAGTATGTTTTCGTCTCATCAAGAGTGCGGAGTTCAAAAATATCTGCAAAACAGGAATTACAGTTTGGATCCTCCTTTTGCTCCAGTACGGAGTGTCACTGGGAGCTGAAACTGCCTTGAAAAAGGCTTCCTTTTGTCCCGCATGGATTCCGCAGGCCCAGTTTGCCGGGTATATGGTTGCCCTGGAAAAGGGTTTCTATCGTGAAGCAGGGTTGGACCTGAACCTTTTGGTCGGCGGTCCTGAAAAACCCCCATTTGTGGCCCTTGAGGCCGGCGAGGCAATGTTTTGTACGGACTGGCTTTCAAGTGGCATTCAGAAGAGGGCCACAGGGACCCCAATCGTCAACCTCGCGCAAATCAGCCAACGTTCCGCCCTAATACTGGTTGCCAAGAAGAAAAGCGGGATCGAGCAAGCTCAAGACCTCAACGGCAAGAACGTTGGCCTCTGGCCCGGGCTGTTCTACATTCAACCCATGGTATTTTTTGAGAAGTATGGCCTAAAAGTAAACGTCATCACGAACTATACCTCGGTGAGCCTGTTTCTCAAGGGGGGTGTCGATGCGATGTCGGCGATGTGGTACAACGAGTACCACCTCATGCTTAATAGTGGTTTGAATTCGGATGATCTGACCCTCTTCTTTTTTAGTCGGCTCGGGCTCAACTTCCCGGAGGATGGGATATATTGCCTGGAGCAAACTCTTCGGGAAGATCCTAACTTGTGTGAAGCCTTCGTCCGAGCTTCTATAAAGGGCTGGTTGTATGCTTTTGAAAACCAGGACGATGCCTTGGATATTATCATGAAACACGCAAAGGCGGCGCATACAGGGACGAACAAGGCACATCAGAGGTGGATGCTGGCACGCATGAAAGAGCTGATCATCCCGGAAGGTGACGCCCGCACTCTCGGAAAACTTTACCCGGCCGATTATGCGCTGGTATCTGATATATTGAAAGACTCGAATCTCATCCACCAAGTGCCGCAATACAACGATTTTTACCGGGGGCCGAAGTAATGGTCAAGCCGCGTAGCAGCATCGGTCTCAAGATAACCCTGCTGGTATTGTGCGGCACCTCCATAGTCTTTGCGCTGGCCCTAGCCTACAGCTACTCTTATTCCCGCCGGATCATCCTGGAAGAGGCTGACAAGAGTGCCCGGAGCCTCACTCTGTCCGTTGCACGGAAGATAGAACAGGAGTTCCGGGCTGCGGCCAAAATTCCCAAAGCATTAGCGGCAGTTCTGGAAACAAGCAACCCGGACAAGGAGACTTTGGAACGCCTCATCAGGCGGATGGTTGAGGAGAGCAGGGAAGTATACGGGTCTGCGGTGGCCTTTGAGCCGCATGCGTTCGACGAGAGTCTGCGCTGGTTCGCTCCCTATTGTTGCAAGAGCAAATCCGGGACCGGAATTACATACCAAGAGCTTGGATCAGACTCTTACGATTATTTCGCTAAAGACTGGTATCACCTTGCAAAAGTGCTCAAGGCCCCGGTCTGGACGGACCCATACTTCGATGAAGGTGGTGGTCACATCATGATGACCACCTGTTCGCGCCCATTCCTAGAACGTGGAGCATCCGGAGCTGCACCCAAGATCAGAGGGATCGTTACAGCGGATGTTTCCCTTGAATGGCTCACCAATCTGGTCTCATCGGTGCAGGTGAGCCGCACAGGATATTGTTTCATAATCTCTGATACAGGTCATTTCGTCACTCACCCCAACCCTGAATTCATCATGTCGGAGTCGATGTTCAGCCTCGCCGAGGAGTTGCACGACCCGTCGCTGCGTACCATAGGCTTGGCCATGGAAAAAGAAGAATCGGGTTTCACGGAAATCGGACCGGCCCTGAGCGGGGAGGCAGCTTTCTTGGCCTATGCCCGGATACCTTCACCCGGCTGGTCCCTGGGAGCGGTATTTCCCAAGAAGGAGTTGTTAGCCGAGATGAACAGCCTCCATCAGAGGACGGTCCTGTTGGCCGCAGGGGGACTGATTCTTTTGCTGGTGGTAAGCTGGTTGGTGGCACGATCTATCGCTCAACCCTTGCGTCGCATGGCCGCGGCTACAGGGAAAGTCGCTCATGGAGACTTGGACATAGATCTTTCAGATATTCAAAGGGAGGATGAAGTCGGCCGGCTCGCTCGATCCTTCACGGAAATGGCAAGGGATCTGAAAAAATATATAAAAGACCTAACAGAAACCACTGCCGCCAAACAGCGAATCGAGAGCGAATTATCCATAGCGGCGAAAATTCAGAGGAGCATGCTGCCGTCGGTTTTTCCTGCGTTTCCCCACAGGGACGAGTTTGACATTTATGCGGTGATGCAACCGGCCAAAGAGGTTGGCGGCGATTTTTACGACTTTTTCTTTCTGGATGAAGACCACCTTTGCGTAGTTATCGGTGATGTGTCAGGAAAAGGGGTGCCCGCAGCTCTCTTTATGACGGTAACTAAGTACCTGATCGAGGCGGTGGCAGGGATGGATGAGCCGCCGGACCGAATCCTTGCACGGGTGAACCGTCATTTGGCCAACAACAATGAATCCTACATGTTTGTTACAATATTTATGGGCATATTGAATGTAAAGACAGGTGAGTTTGTTTACGCAAACGCGGGCCACAATTCCCCGCTACTTTGGGACCAGGATGGTTCACCGAGTTTCCTCAAGCCCCCTGAAGGGCCGGTGGTCGGGATCATGGATGACGCAGCATTCGCCATGGATCGGCTGACGTTCAGGGCGGGAACCGTGCTCCTGGCTTATACAGACGGAGTGACAGAGGCCTTTAGTGCCGATGGCATGGCCTTTTCCGACAAAAGGTTACTGAAAATTGTGACGAACGTCCGGGAAAGGTCTGTCAAAGAGATTACCGAAGCCCTCCTAACCGAGATTTCTTTCTTTTGCGTAGGCGCGCCTCAGGCCGATGATATAACCGTACTGGCTTTGAGCTTTGGCCCGCGGACAGGGTCGATTCAGTAGCGCAGAGTAACGAGGGGATGATTATGAGAGTCTATGGCAAGGACGAATTGGCCCGGGCAAA
>DATJPW010000169.1:0-22258 GCA_035506215.1 Desulfomonilaceae bacterium | reverse complement strand
CATTTCCCTATTTCCTGAAGTCTATGTGCGACCGCGTTCCCGGCTCATGAGCACATTTCCGGTCACAATTTCTTTCGAGCCAGGACGACCGCGCCGATGATGGCAGCCAAAAGTAGCACTGAAGCTATCTCAAACGGCAGCAGATAGGTGGTGAAAAGCTCTTTGGCTATGATCTCCGTGTTGGAGAGGCCCTGAACAGCCCCACCTGTTAAGGCCCCCTGCCCTGCAGCCGGCACAAAGGCCCGTATTATAGGAAAAAGCAACACTACCAGACCAACTGCCAGAGCTATTCCGATCCACCAGCGCATAGCCCGCGAGCCGCCCGATGCGGTAAGCTGGTCCAAGTTCAGCAGCATGATAACAAAAAGGAACAGCACCATTACTGCGCCTGCATAAACGATGAGCTGCACCATCGCCACGAACTCGGCGTTCAGCAAAATAAACAGACCTGCAAGGCCGATCATCGTCAAGATCATAAAAAGAACATTGTGGAGAGGTCTGCGCAGGAAAATTACGCAGACTGCGGAGATCACCGTGACAGCGCCCAATACGTAGAAAATCAAAGCTTCCATGGACGATCCATAACCTCAGCCGGACCTGGCCAAATCGTGGCCTGCATCGGTCCCGGCAATTTCAGGGGGCCCTATTAACCGGCCTTTCGTTTCGATTCGTACCGCGGCTCAGGAGGCTCCAGCAGCCTCTCTTTGTCAAAAATCAGTTCCTCTCGACTGTACTCGGACAACTCATAGGCCGTGGTCATTTCTATAGCCTCTTTAGGGCAGACTTCCACACAGTAACCGCAAAAGATACAGCGGCCCAAGTCCAGCTCATATTTTTCCGGGTATTTCCTGTTGTCCGGTTCCGCTGCGGCCTCGATATATATGCATTGCGCGGGGCAGACTGTTGCACAGAGCATGCAGGCAACGCACCGAATCTTTCCGGAGGCATGCTTCGTCAAAACGTGACGTCCCCTCCACCGAGGGGCCACATTCCATTTCTCATCCGGGTACTGAAGAGTGATCTTGCCTGAGAAAAAATATTTCAGCGTGAGTTTCAGTCCCTGTAACAGCGGGAGAATCATAGTTCTAAACCTCATACTCGATTCCGCATTATTTCGGTTAAACACCTCTCTGCAAGTAGATCGCATAGACCAGAGCAGTCAGCATCACATTGAGAAGACCCACCGGCAACAAGACTTTCCAGCCGAAGTTCATGACACGATCGTATCTCAACCTTGGGTACGTACCTCGAATCCAAACGAACAGAAACACGAACAGAAACGTCTTAATCAGAAACCAGATAATCGGAGGAAGAATAGGGCCCTGCCAACCGCCTAAATACAGAGTGGCGGCAAGTGAACTCAAGAAAAGCAGATGAGCGTACTCGCCAAGGTAAAATAGGCCGAATTTCATGGAACTATATTCAGTCTGGTATCCGGCGACCAATTCGTTCTCGCATTCAAGCAGGTCGAACGGCGTGCGTGCGATCTCCGCGCTGCCCGCCATCAGGAACAAGAGAAAGCCCAGAGGCTGTCGAAAGACATACCATTTCCACACGGAATCCTGGGCCTCAACGATTCCGGTCAGGCTCAATGTTCCTGCCAGCATCAGCACGCCAATCACGGAAAGACTCAAGCCCAGCTCGTAGCTGATCATCTGCGCGCCGGTCCGAATGGAACCCAGGAGAGAATACTTGTTGTTCGAGGCCCAACCGCCCAGGACTACCCCGTATACGCCCAATGAAGAGACCCCGAAGATATAAAGAATCCCTACGTTAATATCGGAAACCACTCCTGAGTTGAGATCATACTTTCCCGCCAATGGGCCCAAGATGCTCTCCAAACCAAGTCCCTTGGCAAAGGGTATCACGGCGAAAGGAATCAGAGCGCAAGTAACCACAATCATTGGGGCCACAAGATAAATCACTCTGTTGGCGCCCGCGACGGTTATCTCTTCCTTCATGAAGAGCTTGACGCCATCAGCCACCGGCTGCAACAGACCCCACGGACCGACTCGATTGGGCCCGAGCCTAACCTGAATCCATCCGAGCACCTTGCGCTCGACCAGTGTCAGGTAGGCCACCAAAGTAAGGACGGCCCCCAGAACCAGCAACACCTTGACGATCAGCAGAACAATAGGGATGGCGTAATCCATAAGAGCGACCATTGAATCTAAACCTTTTCGACACGGACCCTAAGCGCCGGCTGCTGCCGACGGGTCAGGTCATTAAGTTTTACCGCCGAGAAATGCTGAGGCACAATTACAGTACCCTTCACGGCGCGAGGAGACTTCTTCACCCGAATCTCTATTCCACCATCGTTCCCGGTTATCTTAACCGTGTCCCCGTCCTTCAGATCCAGTTCCTTGAGGTCCTTGGCGTTCATTTCAGCGAATCCTTCGGGGCACACCTCGATCAGCGAAGAACTCCACTCGGAGAAAGAGCCTGAATGAAATTTGAGAATGGCAGGGACCAGATACATGGGCAACCCGTCCGACTGCGGCTCACCAATAGCCGCCGCGGGAATCAATCGGGCCTTCCCTTTCGGAAAACCACCCTCATAAAGTATGCCCTGTCCGGGGTCCTCCGTGTCCACACATGGCCAGTGGATACCGCCTTCCGCGAGCCTGTCGTACGAAATACCGCCATAAACATCCACCAGGCTCGCGATCTCTTTCATGACCTGTTCCGGACCCGCATAAGTCATGGAAGGATTGCCCATCAGCGCGGCCAGTGCGATGAAAATTTCTATGTCGCTCTTACCTTTTCCAGGGCTCAAGAGCGGTCTTATTCTCTGGACAAGTCTTTCAGCACTGGTATAAGTGCCCATCTTTTCGGCAAATGAAGCTACCGGAAGCACAGCGTGAGCCATCTTCGCAGTGGAAGTCAGAAAGAGGTCCTGTACTACCAGAAACTCAAGATTTTCCAAGGCCTTTTCAGTTCGGCTCCGCTCAGGATACGTCTCAACGGGGTTTTCCCCCACTACGTAAAGGCCGCGAATCTCACCAGCCTCGGCTTTGTCCAGGATCTGAAAAGCCGACAGGCCCTTTTCTGTCGGGATGGAAGCATCCCACGCCGCTTCGAACATGCTCCGAGATGCCTCATCCGAGATGCGATGAAATCCCGGAAGCAGATCCGGGGCGAGCCCCATGTCAACTGAGCCCTGCGAATTAGCTTTTTCACCCAACAAGTGCACTCCGCACGATTCTTTGCCGATGCGGCCCGTCACGAGCGCAAGATTAATCGCCGCTTTTGCCGTCTCTACGTCGCCGCCCATACGGTTCATCCCAAGCGTAAGGATTATGGTGGCTGTGTCAGCTTCCGCGTACGCCTTGGCCGCCTCTCGAATCAGGTCCGCGTCGACTCCCGTCAGTTTGGAAACGTTCTCTACACCGTACCCAGTCAGTGAAGCCGTCAGCTCGTCTATGCCATCCGCTTTTAGGGCTAAGGCCGTCTTGTCGAATAGGCATTGATCGATGATCCACTTCAGCATCGCGTTGGCTATCAAGTGTTCCGATCCTTGAGGGCAATGCAGGTACAGCCCGGAACGTCTGGCCAGTTTGGTGCGGATGGAATCAACAACAATTGTCTTGGCCTTATGGCGAGCCGTAGCCACTATTACCTCATTTTTGGCTACCGGGTGAGTCTCGGTCAGGTCCGCTCCAAAAAGAACTATCACCTGGGAATTCCTGATTTCCGTAATCGAATTGGTTCCGGCCGGATAACCCAGCGACGGTTCCACGGCCTCGATCAGGGCCCTGTAGGCGAATCCACCTGCATGGTCAAGGTGCGGCGTTCCCATCACGGTGCGCACAAAGCGGTTCAATACGTAGGCATCTTCGTTGGTGAGGCGTTCGGATCCAAGCGCAGCCAGACTCATAGCGCCTGAGGCATCCTTGATTTTGTTGAAACCTTCCGCCACAAAACTGAGGGCCTCGTTCCACTCGACTTCCTGCAGTGAGCCGCCTTTTCGGATGAGGGGTTTGGTGAGTCTATGCTCCGAGTAAATGTATGGCCAGCCGTATCGTCCCTTTACGCAGAGATTGCCGTCATTATGGCTGTTCAAGGGAGATTTGACGTACACCACTCTGACGCCCTTTTGACCCAAAGTCAGTGTGCACCCGAGACTGCAAAAGGAACACGTAGTGTCGGTCTTCTGCAACTCGAATTCTCTACCCGTGCCGACAAGCCATTTTGAAGTAATGGCGCCAACCGGGCAAATTGAGGCGCACTGACCGCAGAATTCGCAATTGAGAGAACGCCCGAAATCCGTGGATATCTCGGAATGCATGCCGCGGTTAATGAAACTTAGTTCGTTTTCTCCTTGGACCTCGTCGCAGATTCTAACGCACATGCCGCAACGGATGCAGAGGTTCATGTTAAAGCGAATGAAGTGAGATTCATTATCTACATGAAAATACCGCGTTTCCGGCGGGAACGGAGGCTCTGCAATCTCGAATTCTCTAACCAGATTCTGAAGGTGACATGCCCCGGCCGCATCACACGACGGGCACAGCAACGGGTGGGACCTCAAAAGCAGCATGAGCTGCTTACGCCGGGTTTCGGCAAGCTTGGAGCTGTTGGTAGCCACTTCCATGCCGTCGCGCGCGGGATTGAAACACGCCGGCATGGTACGGGTACGGCCTCGACTGGTAACCTCCACCATGCAGAGGCGACATGCTCCATATGGCACAAGCCGCTTGTCATTACAGAGGGTCGGGATGCGAACTCCTGCCTTTTGCGCGGCTTCCAGAATGGTAGTTCCTCGTTCTACAGTAACTTCAACACCGTCAACGGTAAGGGTCTCCATAGAAATTATCTCACAACCAGTGATTTTGATTGGGCCTTGTAAAATATCTGTCGTTCAAGGCCTTACTGTATCGCGCGCTTATCTGATCGCGCCGAATTTGCAGTTGGTGATACAGGTGCGGCACCGGGTACACTTTTCCAGGTCTATCCGTGCCGGCTGCTTCTTTTCCCAAGTGATGGCCCCGGACGGACAGTTCCGGAAACACAGACCGCACATCTTGCACTTGTCTTCCATGACAACGAAATCTATTAGACTCGGGCACACCAGCGCGGGGCAATGCTTGTCGCGTATATGCGCATCATACTCATCCCTGAAGTAGCGGATGGTAGAAAGCACCGGATTGGCGGCAGCCTTGCCCAAGCCGCAATGGGATGTCGAGTTGACATGTTTTCCCCATTCCATGAGGAATTCCACGTCTCCTTCCTCACCTTCCCCTTCAACTATTTTGGTGAGCCTATCAAACATCACTTTGAGACCTTCACGGCACGGGACGCATTTTCCGCATGATTCTTCCACGCAGAACTCGGTGAAAAACCTGGCTGTATCCACCATGCAAGTGGCGTCGTCCATTACCACGACCCCACCCGATCCCATCATTGCGCCCGCGTCCAGAAGCGATTCATAATCTATCTGCACATCCACAATCTCAGTCGGTATGCATCCTCCGGAAGGGCCACCGATCTGAGCGGCCTTGAATTTTCGTTTCTTGGGGATGCCGCCGCCTATGTCGAAGATGAGGCTTTTCAAAGAGGTCCCCATGGGCACTTCCACCAGACCGACGTTTTTGACCGCTCCGGTGAGAGCAAAAACCTTGGTCCCTTTGCTGCCTTCAGTCCCGATGGAAGCGAACCACTCGCCGCCGTGAAGTATGATCGGGTTGACATTAGCGAAGGTCTCAACGTTGTTCAGGTTGGTGGGCTGATTGTTCAGTCCGGCCTCTGCGCTGCGCGGCGGCTTGATGCGCGGCATGCCGCGCTTGCCCTCGATGGAGTACATCAATGCGGTGGATTCACCACAAACAAACGCTCCGGCCCCGGGATAAATCTCGATATCGAAATCAAAGCCTTTACCGAGGATGTTTTTGCCCAGCAGCCCGTAGTCCCGTGCGTCGTCAATGGCTTTCTGCAGCCTCTGAATGGCAAGAGGATACTCGGCCCTAACGTAGATATACCCCTTTTCCGCGCCGATAGCGTACCCGGAGATGGCCATTCCTTCCAGCACCGAATGGGGGTCACCTTCCATGACCGAGCGGTCCATAAAGGCGCCCGGGTCGCCTTCATCCCCGTTGCAGATTGTATACTTGGGGAAATTCTCGTACCGCCGACACTCTTCCCACTTGAGTCCGGTGGGAAAACCGCCTCCGCCCCGACCCCTGAGTCCTGACTTTTTGACTTCCTCGATAACATCTTCCGGAGTCATTTCGGTCAAGGCTTTAGCCAATCCGGCGTATCCGTCCCTCGCTATGCAATCGTCAATGTTCTCCGCATCTATAAGACCGCGGTTGCGTAACACTATGAGTCTCTGGAGACCAAAGAAGCCGATGTCCTTCATCAACGGGATGTTTTCTTTGGCTTCTTCCTTAAAGAGTAGCGATTGCACGACACGGCCCTTGAGGACGTGCTCTTCAACAATTAAAGGGGCGTGCTCGGGTTTCACCTGATTGTAGAAAACCCCATCCGGGTAAACCACCATGATAGGCCCTCTGGCGCAAAAGCCGTTGCACCCTGTCGTAATTACTTGGGCCTCATCTTGCAGGTTCCTCTTTTTCAATTCTTTTTCCATGGCTTCCCGTACGTCCTGGGAGCCACTGGCCAGGCACCCGGTGCCCGCGCACAACATGAATTGCATTCTGTAACCAGGACTGACACTCATCGACTATTCTCCAACGGATTACGCCACGTTAGGCAACCCGGTAACGTGTCAAAATAACGTTGGGCCGGCATCATCCGGCCGTGGTTTCACTTCCTCGGGCAAGCGCATAGTCTTCGACCGGCTTGCCGGACATTACGTGCTCATCGAAGATGCGCCTCGCCTTTTCACGATCGAGCAAGACGTATTTAACGGGAGACTGATCCACAACCTCGACCGTGATCATTGGTTCTTGGGCGCAGAGACCCGCGCAACCCGAGTTGGTGAGGATAACGTCCGTGACTCCCTGCTCGGCCATAGCAACTCGAAATTCCGCCATAACGTCACGAGCGCCTGCCGCAATGCCGCAGGTCCCCATGTGTACGGTGATCTTGGCCCTATATTCGCCCTCGCGAAGGACCATTTTCCCCCGCTCTCGCTCCTTTATCTTCTTCAGATCCTCTATGGAAATCTTTGACACGATCTTTCCTCCCGGAGTTTGCCTGGATCATCTCCTACAGTTCTTGCTCTCACTGATAGCCATCAAGGATTTTCAACGTGTCGTTAGGATTGATGTTGCCGTGAGTATCCTCACCGATCAGCATAACCGGGGCCAATCCACAAGCGCCGAGACAGCGCACCGCTTCGAGGGTGAACCGGCCGTCCGCGGATGTTTCACCCACGTTAAGACCTACCTGCTTTATCATTATCTGAAGAATCTCTTTGGACCCTTTCACATAACAGGCGGTCCCGAGGCAAAGGCGCACCGTATGTCGTCCCCGAGGCGTAATAGTGAAAAACGAATAGAAGGTTACAACACCATATACGTGTGAAGGCGACACGTTCAGACCTTCGGCCAGCTTGAGTTGGACCTCCAGAGGAAGATATCCGTACATCTCCTGAGCTTCCTTCAGAGCCGGAATAATGTAATTGGCTCGCCCCTCGTATCTATCGATAATTGAATCAAGCTTTTCCAATTCTTCCGGAGGGATGACCTCGACAGTCGATTCAACTTTTCTTTTTAAGACTTCATCACGTTCTTTCACTTTATCTTCGCTCCCTTGAGTCCTACGACTTGCTGCTTCATTCCGAAGTAAGCTCTTCCATACCAGCTACAAGGTTATCATGAATCAGTTCCACCACTTCAGGTTGATTGATGGGGACCTCCTCAAGTTCGGCTCGTAGCTCTCTGGTATCGAACTGATATTCTCTATCGTTTCTCCTGTGAACGTATACAAAATCAACGCCGGGATTGCCCTGGATAAGGGTGACCATTGTTTCCGGTATGTTGCCCATAGGCTTGCGATCGATGTGCCCATGTTTCATGAAAGCTGTCACTTTAGTCCCGACACCGGGCGTTGAAGCCACGCTAATGTCACCGTCCGCCAGCCTGGCGGATTGCTGGAACAAAGACAGGCCGAGCCCTACCTTTCGAGTGGTACGTGTCGTAACAAAAGGATCAAGCACCTTGCTGACGAACTCGGCTTCCATGCCCCTACCGTTATCTTCAACGATGATTGTGAGCCTGTCCCTTTCAATGTCTTCTTCCACCGTTATCCGAATCACGTCGGCCCCGGCCGCTATTCCATTCTCAGCCACATCGAGGATGTGCAGCGAGAGATCCTGCATCGCCTAGCCTGCGCCAACCTCTACTATTGCCCTGCCCTCTCGGTCGGCTAAAGCCAGTTTCAATTCATCGAAACTGGGCCTAGCCATCCTGGCGAGAGTAACGACAGCTCCAATGTCTTTCAGATAATGCGCATCCGAAGAGCTGATCAGGGGATAACTTCCAGCCTGAGGGAATGTTCCCCTGACTTTCTCGAAATTTGAGTGTCTTGAAACCTCCAATGCGTCCAACGCCACCGTCTCGGGAATGAAACCGAGTTGGCTGAAGAGACCGAATGCCGGTCTATCCACGTGAGACGCCACAGCTAATCCATCAAACTTGTGAATTAAATTCACCACTCTTTCAGTACTGAGGGTTGTAGCCCCTATCAAGAGCCTCTGATCCAGATCTTCGACGTAATCGAATTCGTCTACCACAACCTGGTAACCGAACACTTCTTCCTTGTTTTCTCCGAACAGATGAGCGTAAACATCCTCCTGAACGGCATCCGCTTCAGCTTCGGACGGGAAAAGGCCTAACACATGAACTTCCTCCGATGAGGTGATCTCAAGGCCCGGAATTACCGTCAGCCCGCTTCCCGTAGCTGCACGCACGGTAGCCGAGGCATTCCGGGCAGAGTTATGATCACATACCGCGATCATATCCAAGCCCCTATCCAGGGCTGTCCGGACTATAGCCCTCGGCGTCATCTCCGCTATCTCAGAGCAGGGAGATAGAACCGTGTGGATGTGGAGATCAAGTTTGTAAATCTTCAGATCTAGTCTTTCGGCCTCTCTTTTTATCGCCGCCGAATTCTTCTCCTGTCTCAAAGGCTTCGGAAACTATCGGTTTCCGGAGCCGGCTCAGCGAGCAACAATGTTTTCCGCCACCCTTGGAGACACGGATCGCAACCCAGTTCACGCTTTTCGACGGATCCCCATTTGGTAAAGCCGCCCAACTACTTCATAGGCCGGGAGTCCACTAACCATTATAGGAACTCCCTGTTCTGTCGCCTTTTCCACTGTCTCTTGTTCCGGTTCCCGTCCGCCGACAATCACTATGCCTGCCAGATTATTCAGAAATGCCACGGCGACAATGTTTTGATGCGACTGAAGAGTTACCCACAGGTCTCCTTCTTTCGCACCGGCTATGACATCACTGAGAAGGTCGCTCACGTAGCCGCCTTCAATCGCCCGATCCATTTGGTCGCTGCCTGCCCGGAGTTCCAACGCCAATGCTTCCACTACTTCCCCAAGTGTCATTACGGCTCCTTGAACCGATTGCCCTACTCCGGAGGCGTTATCGGTCAACCTCTGCCAGTACGATGTCAACACTCGAAAGTATCGCGATCAGATCGGCAAAGAAACAACCCTTGCTCATACGCGCCAAGGATTCGAGATTCACAAACGCTGGGGCTCGCCACTTCAATCTGTAGGGACGAGGCCCTCCATCACTAACCAGATAAGCCCCTAACTCCCCTCGGGGAGATTCTATGCACTGATAAACTTCACCAACCGGCGGTTTGAGCCCCTCCACCACAAGCATGAAGTGATGGATGAGCGATTCCATCTTCGTGTAAATTTCCTCCTGGGGCGGGAAAATGACGCCGGGTTTTCGTGCTCTAATCGGACCATCGGGCAACTTGTCCAATGCTTGGACAAGGATCCGATTGCTCTGCCTCATCTCGGCAACCCTGACCAGGTATCTTGCGTACACATCGCATCCAGTCTCCACAGGAACGTCGAAGGTGTACTGCTCATATCCGGAGTATGGTTCTGATTTCCTTATATCCCAGGCCACTCCGGAAGCTCGCGCCATCGGGCCGCTCGCGCCCATGGCTATGGCATCATCCTTGGGAAGGATGCCTATGCCCTTGGTTCGATCCATGTAGATGGCATTCTTGGTGAGCAGCTCTTCATATTCATCCACGCGACGATCAAAGTGATTCGTGAAATCCCGGAGCCGCTCCACGAAACCTTCTTCCAGATCTCGGATCAGTCCACCGATCCTGAGATAGTTGGGCATCAAGCGCCCGCCCGCAGTCAGCTCGAAGAGATTCATGATCTCTTCACGCTCTCGGAGCATATAGAAGAGCGGAGTCATAGCCCCAACATCGTGAGCATGCGTGCCCAGCCAAAACAGATGACTGAAAATCCGGCTCAGCTCAGCCATCATTACTCGAATTACCTGGGCCCTCTCCGGCGCCTCCACGCCGAGCAGCTTTTCCACGGTCAGGCAATAGGCAAGCGAGTTGCTGGAAGCCCCCATGTAGTCGCAGCGTTCAGTCAGGGGAATTACCTGATGGTAATGCTTATTTTCGCAAGTTTTTTCGTAACCTCGGTGGAGATAGCCCAGATACGGTGTCACATTGACGACGATTTCACCGTCCAGCTCCACCACGGCCCTGAAGACCCCGTGCGTGCTGGGGTGATGCGGGCCGAGATTAAGCTCCAGCGTCTCTGTTGTAGGCTCTATCTTTGCGCTCATTACTTCGGACATGCGGTGATTCCCTTAATTACCTGCCCTGCGGGGAAGGTCCGGCGTATCTTGATCATTGCCCAATACGGAAAAATCTTTCCTGAGCGGATGCACCGCCCACTGTTCGGGCAAGAGCAGCTTTCTGGGGTCAGGGTGGTCGTTGAAGACGATTCCGAACATCTCCGCGGTTTCTCTCTCGTGCCATTCCGCGGTCGGCCATATTTTCACCACCGAATCAATGGCGGCGGGAGCTTCCTCTGTTTCATCAATTAAGGCCTTAATGCGGAATCGATGGTTCTTCTTTAACGAATAGAGCTGATAGACCACCTCGAATCGCGGTTTTGTCATGTACCGATCAACCGCTCCGACAAACGAAAGAAAGTCAAACGCGAGGTCCGGATCATCTCTTAGAAAAGAACAGACTTCACGGATTTTCTCGGCCGTGACGGTGACGTATATCTCGCCATGAAACTCAACTGCGGCCTGAACAACCTCGGGTGAAAAAGCCGCTGACAACTTTTCTTTGATCTCTTCTTGGTTCATTAGCCGGCTGACCTGATTTTTGGTATGGGAGGATTGTGTAGCGACTGTTCCTTCATGACTTTGGCATGAAGCTGAAGTATTCCATCCAATAGCGCTTCGGGCCTGGGCGGACATCCCGGAATGTAGACATCCACGGGAAGGTGGCGATCAATGCCCTGAACAACCGCATAATTCTTATAGATTCCCCCGGTGCAGGCGCAAGCGCCCATTGCTATGACCCACTTGGGCTCCGCCATCTGCTCGTAAATCCTTAGAACGGCAGGGAGCATCTTTTTCGAGGCGGTGCCGGAGACTATCATCAGATCGGCATGTCTGGGAGAAGGTCGGGCAACTTCCATCCCGAAGCGGGCCAAGTCATATCGACTTACGAACGTGGCTATCATTTCAAGGGCGCAGCAGGCCAGCCCGAAACCTAGCGGCCACATGGACGATTTGCGTGACCAGTTTATGAACCACTCAAGATTGGTGACATGCACCGTGTCATTAAGATGTCTCTCTATTCCCATTGCAAGGCACCTTTTTTCCAGACGTAGACCAGACCTACCAAAAGCACGAGGACGAAGATAAGCATTTCCACAAATCCGAAGAGCATAAGCTTGTCATAGATAGCCGCCCACGGGAAAAGGAATATTAACTCGATGTCAAACACTATAAACAGCATCCCAATGACGAAAAATCTCACGGAAAATCGTCTTCTGGCCGATCCGATGGGATCCATTCCGCATTCATACGGCATCAGCTTCACCGGCGTCGGATTCCTGCGAGCCAAAATGGTGGAAAGCACAATAATGGCCAGTCCGATGAATGCGGAAACCAAAAGGATGACGAGAATAGGAAGGTAACTATTGATCATTCTTTCACCCCGGTCGTAGCTTTGCGCACCCAGCCTATATACCTGGGCGGTTTAATTCATAAGAGCAGCTATTGGCGAGTTCGGAAGAGGTGTTCGCGAAGCTTTCTCTGACCGTAAGACATCTATATTAGCCGTCAATTCGGTCTTGTCAAGACCTTTTTCCCGGAGCCGCCGGACTGCCCAGCGCATGTTCCCCAAAGCGAAACAGTGTTTCTAACCTAGTACCTGTTCCAGCTTCAGACATGAGCGTCATAACATCCGAGCATCTCCTTATGTTGGCCAGCCCCATGCCTGCGCCGAACCCCATGTCACGAATCCATTGGGGAGCAGTCGAGTAACCAGGTTGCAACACACGCTCCACGTCTTCTATTCCCGGTCCGTGATCCACGGCAGATACCTTCAATCGGTCCCTGCGGACATCCACGATTATTTCGCCACCTACATCCGTGTGAATGACAAGATTCATCTCCGCCTCGTAGACCGCGACGCAAACTCTGCGGACAATGCCGGGGGCTACTCCCAGTCGTTGCAGCGACTTTTTGATTGTGCTGGAAGCTTTCCCTGCATTGGAGAAGTCGTGGTCATTCACCATGAAGCGAAGTACCAGACTAGTACCATCGGACGTCATATCGTCGAAAATATGGCTGGCACGATACGTTTGCAGCTTTTCAGCTTCCTTTTGCTGATACTTCACATCCATCTCGTGTAGAAGGGAGCCCATGACAATGCCGGGCGTGACAATCCCCAAAAATTTTCCTTCCTGGTCTACCACGGGTATCCGAGCGAAGCCCTTAATTCCTAAGTAGTTCACCGCCTCAATCAAATAAGAGTCTTTTGATACGGACTTGACCTCCGTTGTCATCATGTCACGGACGAGAGAGTTCAGTTTGCCCTTTTCCATGGATTCCATCACGTCGGACATGCTTATCATTCCGACGAGAAGCTCCCCATCGACTACCGGCACTCCTGAAATATGTTTGGCCAGGAGGAGCCTCTTCACCTCTTCCAGTGAGGCATTCGGGCTTACCACAATGACATCTGAAGACATCACGGCCTCGACCCTGGTCGAGTACGTGAGTTCCTGAACTTTCGTAATATCTATGACGGTCATATTCACCACGTATCGTTTTCGATCTTAACCGGACCGAGCCCGGGCAATCCGGCCTGATAAAGACGACCGCATGCTTCGTACATAGTATATCGGGTGATCAGAATTGTTATTCCGGAATCTTTTGCCAGTTCAACGGTTTCCGGAGGCGGCGTTTTGTCTCTTACGAATACTACGACATTTATTCCTGCCATCTCCGCGGTCCTGACAACCTGCGGATTAGTAAGACCCGTCATGAGCATCATGCCCTCGGAACCAAAAGCCAAAACATCACTCATCAGGTCGGCAGCTCCAGCCATCGGGATTTCCCCATCAAGGCCTTGATGTTCCACCAGAACTCTGGCCGATAGAATCTCGAGTATATCCCGGAGCTTCATCCGATCCCCGAACGGCGAGTTGATACTCAGGGCCGCATATTTCACCATTATCACTCAGTTTGTCAAGTTTCAGAAGGCGCGAAGATCAACGAAGCAGGAGTGGATGTCCCCCCTCGATGGGGGATGAAGGGGGTCTCAAAACATCAACCGCCGAATGACGGATGTATAAACTCCACTTTATCACCGTCTCTTATCGTTGTGGTAATGAAATCGTTGCGATGAACGAAACGCCCGTTCAACTCGACTATTACGGCCGGATCATTTTCTCGGGTTTCATCGAGTAGGTCCTGGACAGTCAGATCACAGCCGTCACGCTCTTCGAGAAATCCATTGAAAATAAATTCCATCATACACTCTGCAAGAAACCGTTTATTATTCGGGTCATGGTCGGAATCCCGGCATTGACCAAAAATGAGTCGTGGCCATAAGGAAGATCAAGCTCAGCGAAAGAGACACTCTTTCGTAACGCCTGCAAGGCTCGAACGATGGGAAGTGACATTGAAGTCGGATAGAGCCAGTCTGAACTGAATGAAATGACAAGCACCTTGGCAGTGACGTTTCGGAACGCGGTCAACAGGTCACCATACGTGGCTTCCAGGTCGAAGTAGTCTATGGCCTTAGTAATAATGATATAGGAATCCTCATCGAACCTTTGCATAAAGGCGCTTCCCTGGTGTTCGAGATACGACTCTACCTCAAACTCTCCGCCTTCCTTTCCGTTTTCCCCCAGGCTGTACCTGTATCCGTCCACGTCTTTGAGAGCGAGCTTGCGACCGAACTTCACCTCCATTGTTTCTTCTGAAAGATAGGTGATATGGCCTATCATCCGTGCGACTGCCAACCCTCTCCCCATTCTTTCGTTTTCATCGGTATCACCGGGATCCTGGCACGCACGCGCGGGATCGCTGTATATCGCGTTCCGGCCGACCCAGTTGAATGCTATGCCTTGCGGAGACAGTCTTGCGGTGGCTGCAATCACGGCGGCCGACCCGACCTTGTCGGGATGAGTTACCGCCCACTGAAGTGCCTGCATGCCGCCCATGGAGCCGCCGATGACATTATGAAGTCTATCGATGCCCAAACGCTCCACAAGCATAGCCTGAACATTTACCATGTCCGCCATGGTTATCAAAGGAAATGAACGACCGTACGGCCTTTCGGTGACCGGATTAATGCTGCACGGCCCTGTAGTCCCCTTGCAGCCGCCCAGACAGTTGGAAGAGATCACAAAGTACTTGTCCGTATCGATCCCTTTTCCCGGCCCGATCATGGCGTCCCACCAGCCAAGCTTGCCGTTCTCGTCGACTCCGGCAGCGTGGGCATCCCCGGAAAGGGCGTGAAGAACTAATACCGCATTGTCGCGTTCAGGAGAAAGCGTACCGTACGTCTCGTAGGCGACTGTCAAGGGACCAAGGAACTGACCGGATTCGAGCGTAATTCCATCGAAGTCCGCATACTGAGTCTCGACGCGGCCATAACGACCGTCCGAATCAGCATATTCCTGAATGGGTCTCCCGACCATTTACCTCACCCTTAAGAACCCGCTTGGCATGTTTTAGTTTTGGGCCAAAGCCTGATCGATATCTTCCAGAATGTCCGCGATGTCCTCGATGCCCACCGACAGGCGCACCAAGTCCGGCGGTAGTCCACCGGCAATTTGTTGCTCCCGTGACAACTGAGAATGGGTGGTGCTCGCCGGATGGATCGCGAGACTCTTGGCATCCCCTACGTTAGCCAAATGCGAAAACAATTTCAGATGGTTGATAAATCGTTCCCCGGCCTCGGCTTCACCCTTGATGCCGAAAACAACCATCCCGCCCGCGGCCCCATTTATGAAATATCGTTGGGCAAGAGCATAAGACGGGTCAGAATGCAATCCGGGATAGCGCACCCATACGACATCAGGATGGCTTTCCAGGTGACGAGCGACAGCCAGACCATTGGAACTGTGCCGCTCCATTCTGAGAGACAGTGTTTCCAGCCCCTGAAGGAAGATCCAGGCGTTATCCGGGCTAATGCACGCTCCGAGATTTCGCAAAGGGACCAGACGCATTCTCAAGATGTATGCCATAGTCTGAAGATCTTCCCCGAGGTCATGCCCGAATCGTATGCCAAAATAGGAGGGCTCAGGCTCGCTGAATAAACGAAACTTGGGATCAGTCCAATCGAACTTACCCGAATCGATCACAGCGCCGCCGATGCCTGTGCCGTGCCCGCCGATCCACTTGGTGAGCGAATGGACCACTATGTCCGCGCCGTGCTCCATCGGTCTGAATATGCAGGGCGGTGTGAACGTGGAATCCACGATGAGCGGCACATGAGCTTCCCGCGCAATGGAGGCAATCTCGTCGAAATCAGGGACGCCGAGCATGGGATTGCCGATTGTCTCCAGGAAAATAGCCCTGGTCTTCGTGTTTATGGCGGCCTTGAATTGGGAGGGCGAGTCATGATCCACAAATCGTACCACAATACCGAATTGAGGCAGGATATCGTTGAACATCGTGTACGTGCCGCCATAAAGGTTACGCGCGGAAATGACTTCGTCACCGGATTCCATGCAATTGATCAACGAATAGAATACCCCAGCGGTGCCTGAAGCAAGCGCAAGAGCGGCAACCCCGCCCTCAAGCGCTGCCATTCTTTTTTCCAGGATGTCCTGGGTAGGGTTCATTATCCGAGTGTAAATGTTTCCCAGCTCCCTTAATCCAAATAGGTCCGCGGCGTGTTTGGTGTCCCGGAACAGATATGACGATGTTCTATGCACCGGGACCGCCCTCGCATAAGTAACCTCGTCGCGCTCTTGACCAGCGTGAAGGGCCAGGGTGTTAAATCCATGTCCGGCATTGGACGAAGTCATTGACCATACCTCCAGATAGCCTAGAGCACCTCACTGCAGCTTGTCTTATAGTACCACACTCTTGCGGCGGGGTCATCAGTATGTTTCCCGAACCGAATTTCATTAAATGGCCAGCCTCCTATGGTTCAGTCGGAAACTTCTTGACAAAATCTATCATCAATCATCGGTGATTTGTAGTGAATTGTCAAGATAAAATCTAATTCTTCATTGAACTGTCGTAGTTTTGCCTTTGGTTTCAACTTCACAGATCGATTGTTGGTGAATCGGGCACATGGACCGGCCTTGTAGTAGGCATCGGGGTGTTGGTCTTGGCCCTATCAAACCGGCCAAACAGGACTATGATTTGGTTAATACCATTTCAGGTTCGGGAAGGATCGGTCATTGAGGTTTCTTTGAAAGCGGAATGAGTCTGCCTCCTTTGTCAACGTAGATCATTTCAAGCGAGTCGTCCTTATCCAGGCCGTTATGATCCGTCTGACTCATATTGAATCGACCCGCGGTCCCCGGCCAATCTTTGGTCTCTTCGATGCCGTCACGTATCAGCTCTCTTGCTTTCGCGACAGGCATATCCGGTGCGATCTGCTTATCTCTCAAGGCTTTTATTACCAGTCTTATGGCATCGTACGCATGGCCGCCAAAAGTGCTGGCTGAAGCTCCATAACTTTGCTCATACTCATATTTGTAGGTCCAGAGAGTCCGCAATTGAGGGTGATTCCGCGGTAAGGAATCAACGATCAGAAGACGACCGGCTGGAAAGATTATCCCTTCGGCTGCGTCCCCGGCCGCCTCTATGTACTTGGGATTGCCAAACCCATGGCTTTGGAACAACGGCATCATCATTCCCTGTCGTTTCATCTCTTTAGGGACTATCGATTGGGCCGGCACTATGGACCAGTTCACAACCGCCTGTGGTTGAGCGGCAGCGATTTTCTGAATCTGTGGCGCCAAATCCGTGTCAGACGGCCCATAGGTCTCGTCACCGACGACCTCGATTCCTTTAGCCTGAGCCTGCTCCTGCAAAAGTTTTCGGCCAAGTTGTCCGAATGGGAGGGTCTCCGAGAGAATAGCTATCTTTGTGATTCCCATTTTGCTCAATTGATCCATGATCTTCATCACGACGTGGGAATCCTTCTGGGGTGTCTTGAAGATGAATTTGGATTCTTCTATAGGAGTAACAATTGCTTCGGCCGCAGCGCATGACACCATAGGAATTCGGGCCTTTTCGCAGATTGACTTGATGGCTAAACTGGAACCGCTGGTAGAGGGTCCCACAATAGCCAGGACACGGTCCCTGTAGATCAGTCCTTGTGCGGCGGAAACCGCCTTTGTTGCATCGGACTGATCGTCTTCAATCACCATCTCTATCGGATGTCGGTTGACTCCCCCCGTTTCATTCACCTTGTCAACTATTGTCTGAACCGTTTTCTTTTCAGGGTCCCCCAACAGGCTTGCCCCACCTGTTACGGAAAAAATGGCGCCAATTTTGAGGGTACGGGCCTCCTGAGCAACGGCCTGCACGCCCTCCGACAACGGGAGTACCATGAAAGCGACAAACAACAAGTGTGACAAACGTGTCATTGTGCCTCCAAAGACCGGTCCGGCTTGGTTCGATTTGATCTTTTGAGCGTGATTCCGGTATACCAAACTTTGTGAAAGTTCGTAGGATGTTTTCTCCGGCCCTTAAAAGGGCATTACGTCCTACACCGTAGCTCAGTAGCGAAAGGGGTGTTTGCTGTGCCGTTCCTATAGCATACCTCTCCGTGCCGTCCGCGGTCAACCCGGGATTTCTCGCTGACGACCGCGGATTGCACAACGTGTCAGCCAAGAGAAAGGCCAAAGCGGCGCAGGCATGGAATCTCACCGCGTAAGGTTGGCAATTCGCGGACCTAGGAACTGAATGGTCGAAAAAGAAACACCGATGTCTAATTTTCCTGCGAAGACCTATCATGCCCAGATTCGTTTTATTTGATATTGACGGCACACTCATAGACTCCGGACACGCCGGGTTCATGGCCCTAAACCTTGCATTCCAGCACCTTACCGGAATAACGAACGGATTCGCTGGAATCGGCTTCGCAGGCAAGACAGATCTGCGGATAATAAAAGATGCTCTGGAAAAGCATCAAATCCAGGTAAACAGTAGATGGCTGGAGAGGTTCCTGCGTCTTTACCTTTTGCACCTCCGGACAGCAATGGCGAGGGGCACTGGGCACGTCAATCCGGGGGTTCGACCGTTGCTTGAAACCCTGGCAGCGGACGAAGACTTTTACCTGGGTCTTCTGACAGGGAATACCGAAGATGGCGCCCGAACCAAGCTGGACCCATTCACTTTGAACTCTTACTTCCCGGTAGGCGCATACGGAAATGACAGCGAAGACAGGAATGCTCTCCTGCCCTTGGCGGTGCAGAGACTTGCAGAACACTCGACCATTTCAGTGAGTTACTCCGACTGTGTAATCATAGGCGACACGCCGCTGGACGTGGTTTGTGCAGATTATCACGGAGCCCGAAGTATTGCAGTGGCCACAGGCTCATACGATCTTGAAGCTCTTCGAGACACGCAAGCGGACATAGTGTTGCCGGATCTTTCAGATACCAATAAGATCTTCAATTGGCTGAAGGGTTGGTGAGTCTGTTTGAAATCGTCCCCCGGGGCTTCAGCGTTCCTGTTGGAGCTCGTCGGATTTTCCGAGAATTTATAGAGCGATCGGAGTCAAAGAATAGACACGTGCGCGCTCTGTAGCCGTTTGCAGATCACCCCTTCGTAATGCCTCCCGCACATCATCTAGTTTCTCGGCATCGTCGAGCGATAAATACGGTGACCAACCCCCTTCTGTGTAGATAAGCTCAATATCAACTTCCGCCACATATTTACCTTCGTGGACCAGTTTTGTGCTGTGTTTTTTTCTCACGATAGCCTCCTTAGGAAATCGCCCGACCATCGTTTGGGATCCGGTCTGTATGCGGTGACCAGCACTGCCGGAAAAGAGCTTCCTTTCGGTATCCCCCACACCACATGAATTGGATCACCCCGGTTATCTCTCTGCATCACAAGCACACACGGACCTTTTGGACAATCGGGGTAATCCTCAATGACAATCGCCTCAGCAATACCAGAATTATATCTCTCACGCGAATTTCGTCAGCAGCCAATTCATCATAACCGTGGTTCGATATGATTATTTGTTTTCGACTAACTAATGCGATAACTTCTTGAAATGTCTTGCTCAACTAGCATTCATCCTTGTGATGATTCGGCAGTCTAACTCATCACATGACCGTGAAAGGCTTCAGCGTTCCTGTTCGAGCTCGTCGGACTTTCTGTCAAATTCTCGCCAGAACCGGGCGTTGCACGCGGCTATGCAGTTGGCATAGAGGTAGTAGTTGCCACTGCCGCTCCCTCTCCCGCCTCCGCGAAACTGTTCTTCCACATCCGAGTAAGGCTCAAGTCCGTATCGAGAGCGGCATTCCCTTTGACAGGAGTTCAGGTCGAAGCCTGTTCCGCCGTCATACTGCACGAGAAAAGATGGAATTCCCGAGGCGTGATATACGGCTGTGGCCATACACCCGGTGGGTTGAGCCGGCACAAAATGCGATCCGTAAGGAAATAGAACGAAAGCCGCTGTCAGTCCTAGAATTAGAACCAGTAACGATCTCATGTTAGGACCTCCTCTGACGATGGACCGGAAACAGAATGAACGGTACGGCAAGCGTCAGGGTAATGAGTGGTAATTCATATTTGGGCCTCCCGCAGTCAACCCGGCATGAATCAGCGGCCGCGCCCCGATCCCTCTGTTTTCTCCTCAAACTGTCGCCAGAACCTCTGCTGGCAGTCGTTCATGCATTGCCAATACAGGTTTGGGCTGCTGTATTGACTCGTCCGCCAGGGCTGTCTTTTAGCTGCAAGGTCCGGATTTTCCTCCTCAAGGCTGTGTCCGGTCGGAGGGGCCGGCCCATAGCGCATGCGGCACTCATACTGGCAGGCGCTGATATCCGCAACGCGATCTTCATCCATCTGCATCGCAAACTGCGCTCGATTCCACGTGTCGCAGCCGCTCCCTACCAGATTCTCGGAAGTTGAAGCCGGCGACGAGTACGAAACTACACCCATCGCAACCATTGCGATTGTAAGTGTTAGAATCAAACGAACGGCATTCATCTGGCCACCTCCTGCAGCAAGTCGGAAGGCTCATTCACCTGCAATTACTCCGACTTGCCTTCGGGCAATCAATAATGATATGGAACAATTCCTACGCCCTTTCCAAGCGGCTTACTTTCCTACTTGTTCATTGCTTCCGGCAGAACTAACTTGGGACACATCAGTTTCATCATTTGTACATAGTTCTTTGTCAGGATTAGAAGTTTCTGCAATTCATTCTTGGCCGCGGCAGAAATGTTTTTGTCACCTCCCACGTCAGATACTTGGGCTGTGGCCACAAGATCTTTTATGAGAGCAAGGTATTGATTCATAGTATTTCCGATATCAGGGTCCTTGGAACCCGATTTCTGCATTCCCGCCAGCGATTGAGCCAGGGCCTCCGACAGTTTTTTCACTTTTTCGTCATCGCTGAGGGCGGATTGAGAGATGGCTATTATTTCATTGATCCGATTCTGAAGATCGTCGCATAGCCTGGGATCCAGCCCCATGCCGCGAGCCATGTCCTGAACCTCTTCATCGGAGGGCTGGATATTCTGGGGTCCCGCTGCAGCGGCCCCGAAACTCATGATCAAGAATGCTGAAAACAAAATTAATCCTACTTGACTTGCTTTTTTCATGACCTGCTCCTCCTCGGCTACTGCTATTAGTTTGTGTCTTCTTCCGTTCCTTGGCGCATGTTTTTTACCCTGTCACTAAACTTCGCTATGCACTCTCTCCTGCAGTTGACTAGTAAGGCCTTATCGGATTCTTCAACCACCACAACAGTCTTCGCGCAATCTTTAAGGCATTCCTGATACTTCGACATCATCCCAATGGCTTCGAAATGTTTTTCCGACCCCTTATCAAGGGCTATCGATTCAAGTATTCTGATAATCTGCTCAGCTTCCACAATCATACGGTCCCGTACCGTGACGCCGCTACTTGACACGCTGGATAATTCGGCAGGGTTTGCCGGCCGAAATGTTTCCAAGAAGGTCATGCCGATAAACACGGATACACCCCCCACAAAAGCCCCACCGAACGCGCAGAGATAATGCTTATACTGCTCCCAGACCTGATGATATCGCGAAGGCGATTCCCGGTCTTCCAGACATTCGTCTTGCAAATTAGGTGGATGAGGACGATTCTGCACGACTGATACTCTTATTGCTGGTCCGCTAAGAAGAATCCCGAGTTATTCCCCACGGCGCTTCAAAGAGACGCGGTCCGAATGACCTTGCCTCACCAATCGGTTTCATGGCTATTTTTGAGCATACCTTACGATTGATTCACGGGTCAATGTTAAGTGCGAGCGGAGAGTCGTTAGTTTGGAATTTCGGAGTCGGTGAAGCCGGCCCCATGGTCATTCCGGGAACTGTCTCAGAATTCGATTCATGGTTGGAATCGTGCCACGATCTTGTGACACAAACCCATTCTGAGACAGTTTCTCCGGCGGAAACCGGAATCCAGGTGCTGTTCCCGAATACCGGTCTACGCCGGTGTGACGGCAAATTAGGACACTGCCCATGAATGGGTTGGGTTTGCGCTCCAAACGTCTCCGTGGCATAATTGGGTTGGCGCGTGTTTTTCCCATCGCTTGGCACTGTGACCAGTTACAGCGGTTTTTTTCCTTGTTCCCAGGC
>DATJPW010000168.1:0-10397 GCA_035506215.1 Desulfomonilaceae bacterium | reverse complement strand
CCAGAGGTCGTTGACCGGATCTTCGAGCCATTCTTTACAACAAAAGCCAGTGGAGAGGGCACCGGGCTTGGCTTGGCAATGGTCCACGGCATTATATCCCAGCACGGCGGGTACATCAGATGTTACAGTGAACCAGGTCTTGGGACATCTTTCAAGATCTACTTCCCGGTTTCTTCAGCTCAGAGCCTGCTGGATATGGCCGTTACCCGAGACATGCCGGCATTTGGTACTGAGACCGTACTCTTGGTAGATGATGACGATCGTATCCGAGATCTTGCGCAGCAGATGATCGAGACGGGAGGATACAAGGTGTTGGCTGCTTCCAGCGGAGAAGAAGCATTGAAAATGTATGCCGCTCGTAGGGGAGAAATTTCCCTGGTCATCCTCGACCTGATTATGCCGGGAATAGGGGGGAAGAGGTGTCTTGAAGAACTTCTGAGGATTGACCCTGATTCAAGGGTTCTGGTTGCGAGCGGCTTTTCATCAAACGGGCTCACAATCGATGAAACAGGGACCGGAGCGAGGGGATTCATCCGAAAACCTTACGATGCCAAAGACATTCTCTTATCAATAAGAAAAGTCCTGGATCGGGGGCACCTGTGAGCGCAACTTCTGGCTCCATATGTGACAGAGGCTTTTGATGCCGCTGACTCTTGTGAGAGAGGACGCTAGGGTTCTTTTCGGCGTCGCGGGAGCCAACTAGCAATTGGTGACCAGTTCGGAAATCATAGAAATAGCAACACTGCTGCATAATTCCGAATTGGTTGGTGCGAAGGAGAAATTATGGGGGACAAGTTTAGACCAATAAACGGTTCTTTGGATACCGAGTCCACGCAGACCATTGAGCTGACCGACCTATTTACCCGAGATTTGACTATCACCGGCAGCTTCGATGTCAGGAGCGAGATCTGGAAAAGCACATTTGGAAAGGTCATGCAGGCTCTGCCAATTCCTGCGTTATTAATAGACAAGTCCTTCCGCATAGTAGTGGCTAATCAGGCGTGGGGGAAGATCAATCTCAAATATGAGGAGATGCAAGATCTTGTCTTCTCAGGTCTTTTCCCCGAGGCGTCTGTTGCCCGGAGGGTTCAATCGCTTCTGGAAGATGTATTCTCTACAAGGAAACCTGTCGTTGCCCAGGGAAAGTTGGAGATGGGAGATTCCAAGATTTGGGGACGTATGACCTTTCGATCCATAAGGGTCATGGAAGAGAGATTCATACTTGCACTTGTGGAGGATTTGACGGCAGACAAGCAAATTCTAGAGCAGAACAAGAAGTATCGAAAAGAACTTGAAAAACGCGTTGAGGAACGCACATCGGAACTCATCGCCGCCAATGCTCAGCTCGAGAAGGAAGTAGCTGAACGGAAACGCATGGAGAGTGCCCTGCGAGAGAGCGAAGAGCGTTACCGAATTCTGGCCGAGAATTCATTGAGCGGCATCTATGTATATCAGGATGGGAAATTCGTGTACGTAAATAGGCGTACGATCGAGGCTATGGGCTATTCTGAGGACGAATTAATTGGAAAATCGCCCTTGGAATTAGTTGCACCAGAAGATCTGGAAATGGTCAGAGGTATAGTGGCTGCCAGACTTCAGGGGAAACAAGCCCCTTCTCAGTATCAGTTCAGGGCCTTGAGGAAGACTGGTGAGGTCATATGGGTAGAAGCAATCGTTACCGACATTGAGCATAATGGTCGGCCGGCCACTCTCGGGAATGTCCAGGACATCACGGATCGTAAGCATGCAGAGGAGGCGTTGCGACAAAGTGAGGCAAGCTACAGGGAGCTTTTTGAGAATTCTTCCGATATTGTCTATACACATGACCTGGAAGGCAAGTACACCTCAGTCAATGGGGCTATGCGGAGGATTCTCGGATACAGTTCCGAGGAATTTCTGACATTCACTCATAGAGACATCGTTGATCCTGACTATGTTCCTATTGCTGAAGAGAATCTCCGCATGAAGCTGGAGAACGGTATCGATAAAACTGGTCCATACGAACTCAGGGTGCGATCTAAGGGTGGTACCCCTCTCTGGGTTGAGGTAAGCTCCCGGATAATAAGAGATAGTGGAAAGCCCACCGGGGTTCACGGGACCGCTAGGGATATTACCGACCGCAAAAAGGCGGAAGAAGCTCTCAGAGACTCGGAAGAAAAATACCGGCTTGTGGTCGAAAATGCTGGCGAGGCCATTTTTGTGGCGCAAGGTGGGATGCTTAGATTCGTCAATCCCAAGACCCTGGATCTGATAGGATATTCTGAGGACGAACTCACTTGCAGACCTTTCACAGAGTTCATTCATCCCGATGATCGAGCGATGGTGGTCGACCGTCATGAGCGAAGAATCACCGGCCAGGATCTTCCAAGTGTATATGCCTTCAGGATAATTGATAACGCGGGAAACATTAGGTGGGTGGAGATCAACGTGGTTTCAGTCCTTTGGGAAGGGAAAGCGGCCACGCTGAATTTCCTTGTTGACATAACCGACAAGCGGAAAATGGAAGAGGAGCTTGTCAAGGTCCAGAAACTCGAGTCTTTAGGCGTCTTGGCAGGAGGCATCGCTCACGATTTCAATAATATCCTGACCGCTATCCTGGGCAATATCTCTCTAGCCAAGATGCATTGCGAATCTCCCGAGAAGGTGAAGGGAAGACTGATCGAAGCGGAAAAAGCCTGTAGCCAAGCACAGGGACTAACGCAGCAGTTGCTCACTTTTTCCAAGGGCGGGGCTCCGATAAAGAGGACAGCGCACATCTCACAATTAATAGAGGATTGTTGCCGTTTCGCGGTGAGAGGGTCCAACGTTCGTTGCGAGCTTTCGGTTCACAAGAATCTCTTCACAGTTGACGTGGATGAAGGACAGATCGGTCAAGTTATCAACAACCTTATCATCAATTCAGTTCATGCCATGCCTCGGGGAGGCGTAATTCATGTTCAGGCGGATAATGTTTTGGTAGACGCTCAGCAAGGTCTGCCCTTAACGGGCGGAAATTATGTGAAGATAGTCGTGCATGATGAGGGAGTGGGCATACCCAAGAACATTATGCCCAGAATATTTGATCCGTATTTCACGACTAAGCACAAAGGAAGCGGTTTGGGGCTGGCGACCTGCTATTCGATAGTACGTAATCACGACGGCTTGATCACAGCAGAATCAGAGTTGGGAGTCGGCACTATCTTTTGTGTCTATCTTCCAGCCTCTCAAAGGGAATTGCATACACCGTTGGATTCGGAAGAAACAGCAGCCACAGGCAGTGGTCGGATACTGCTTATGGATGATGAGGAATCAATAAGAGAGGTCGCGAAAGAAATTTTGTCTACTCTGGGTTATGAGGTTGAACTCGCCAGAGACGGAGCCGAGGCTATCAGCCTTTACCGGAAGGCCAGAAATTCCTCGCATCCTTTTGATATAGTTGTTCTGGATTTGACCGTTCCAGGTGGTATGGGGGGAGCGGAAGCAATTGAGAGGTTGCTTGAAATAGATCCAGAAGTAAAAGCGGTTGTGTCGAGCGGTTATTCAAATGATCCGATAATGGCTGACTTCACCAGATACGGTTTCAGAGGCGTTGTTGCCAAGCCTTATACGGCAACAGAATTAGGTGCAATCTTACGTGCAATCACTGCCGGCCGTTAATGGAACATGCGCTGCAATCCTATCGACCCCGCTCCTAAGTCTGATTATCTTCAAAATTACCTTTAGTGGGAGGAGCAGCACCAATTTGGTCAGAATGAATACTGCTGGCCTGCCCCCCAAAACTGGCCAGGTTTTGAGTGAGTGCGGTGTGAGACTTGAGCCAATGACAGGGTTCCGCCACGACGAGGACAAAACACTACGCTTCTGACTTAGCAAGTGTGCGTGTTCCAGGGCCGCTGCACTCCTATTGCAGCAAGCCTTGGCATTCGATCTCTCCCTTGAAGATCTTGTGTCGTGTATCCGAGAGCAGCATTACTAGCTCCTCGATCCGGGAAGGATCGAGGTTCCGCGGAAAATATGGCTCCGGCTGACATAGAGATAATAGGTTCCTGCACTCCTTCATCCACGCCGTAAACTCGTGATGGTCAACTTCTTTCAACGACATCTCTTTGCTCATTGAGAATCCCTGGGTTATAAGCCGCTGACATTGTGCATACGTTAGATTTTTCCCTATCAGTTTCATGACTTCGCGTTTCATCTTGATTCCTTCCAGCTCACAGCATTCCCTCGTCGCACCCGATGGATCAATTCCGAGTCACTTGTTAGCTATTGGCCTCAATGTGCATTTATCGTACCACATTTGCATTTTGATGGATATTGTATGTGACAACAATTAGTTGGGGTGGATAGCTGCTGGATGCAAACCCGTCGTGCAGAATCGGTGGATTGACCGATCATCGGCCACCAATTTGAAATAGATCGCCTTATCAATGGGTTATAGTTAGGAAGGGAGTGCCCAATATTCGCGCACTGGAGCCAAATCGGCCCGATGCTCGCTCCTTTTCTTTCACGACCACCTGGCTTCCTGTCTCTTCAAGGACGTTTCGAGGTCTCTCGGGATTCCACGGGGAAACTTGAGCGACCGGATTTCGACTCAAACACCCCAGAACCGGCGAGACTGCGGCATAATTCGGGATGAAATATGATTGACGGAGGCGCCGCTGGTGAGTTACGGTCAAGAAGTAGTCAACTTGCCGGACAAACGTAAAAGATGAAAGTAGAGGATATGAAAAACGTCCGAAGATGCTCAACCATTCCGTGGCTGTTGCTGGTAATTTTGCTCGGTTCCGTGTCCGTAGCTCAATCGCAAGACCTGGCTAAGCAAATGGATCAGGTCAAGGACGATGTGGCCGCTCTAAGAAATGAACTCAACGCGCTGAGCATCATCGTAACCCAAATGAGGCAACAATTGCAGGAGCTTGCAACCACTACTCCGGATCGGCGAGCGACTAAGAAGGCCCCGCTTAAAGAACAGACTGTGGCGAAGACTGAAACTGTCGCGGACGAAAAGCAGTTGACACGCGATATATGCCAGGCTGTCGGGAGGTTTTTTGACGAAGCCGACGCGAGTCTTAAGGCTAGCAACGCCAATGAGGCTCGCGACATGATGGCTAAGGCTCTTGGGAACTTAGCATCAGACCTAAAAGGATATACCGGCACCCATAGGGTTTCCAAGCTCCTGGGTATTTATGAAGGCTTAATTTGGGACACTTACGTTGCTGTGGCTCTGCGCGATAGCCCTAGACCTGAACAATACCTCTCATACTTGAACAGGCACAGACAGAGGTACCTTGAAACGTGTCCCTAGGAGTGACTACTTCGCCATTAGGATGAACTCATAATTCCTTTAATTCCGCTAATTCCGTGGACACCATATTTAATTCGTGACATCCGACCGTGGTGAATGCTGTTTTCAGAGCACGGCAGGATTGGCGCGAGTTGTCGCTCCGGGAGTTCCGCACACGTAACTCAGCGTGGTAATAGTCGGCAGCTCACTTTCTTTGGTAACGATGATTGCTTGGCTTACATGGAACTGATTGCTGAGTGGTGCTCCCGTTGCAGTGTGGAGGTCAAAGCCTGGTCCTAAAGGTTCGGCAAAAGCCCTCTGAGATAAGTATGGTGACCCCAGAATTCCTACCCAGAATTCCAAATTGACCTCGCGGCAATGCATTCGGGTCGGAACCGATGGAATTTTGGTTGACGGTGCGACGGACGGTGAGGTACGGTCAAACATTGCCAAAATCGAACTATTGTCATCAACATGACCACATAATTCCTGCTTGAAGCCCCACAACCTACGCTCGGACCGGCCAAAGGTCTCGGGACACGTAGGACTGCGGAGGCGGCCTCATGATTTGGTTCGCCCTGGTAAGGCTAAGCTGAGATTGAAGGAGTCCGTATGAAGGCAGAAGATGTCTTAGAACGTGCACAGACCTCAATGGTTTTGTTGCAGGGGGTTGTAATCGGCGCCCTGGGATTGAACCTGCTGGAAATACTCATCACTAATGTCTATGCTGTTAACCCGCTTGGCTGGCAGTGGTTTGTTGCGCATTCTTTGTTGGGAGCGATGGCAGGCTTAATCGTTGGGTTCCTGGTCCTCAAACGCATCCGGGCAGAGGAGGGATTGAGGCTTCTCACCAATGAGTTAGAGCAAAAGATTCGACAGCGGACTTCGGAATTAAAAGCAGCTAACGACGACCTCAAATATGAAATCAGCGAAAGGAAAAGCGCTGAGCGAAAGCTACAAAAGACCTTGATAAGACGAAACGCTATCTTGGACAACATTCCCGATATGGCGTGGCTGAAAGATAAAGAAGGGAGGTTTTTGGCCGCAAATGAACCTTTTGCGAAGGCATGCGGCATATCCAAAGAGGAGCTCTTCGGGAAAACGGATTTCGATTTCTGGCCGCAAGAACTGGCCCAAAGGTACAAAGACGACGACGAACAAGTTATGAAAACTCGCGGGCGGAAGAGCATTGAAGAGACCCTGGTTCACTCAAAGGGGCAGGATGTGTGGATCGAAACGATAAAATCTCCGATTTATGACGAAACAGGAGGGGTGATAGGCACTACAGGGATCGCGAGGAACATAACCGAGCGGAAGCAAATAGCCGAAGACCTCAGACGTCGAGCTGGAGATTAGGTTCTTACAGAGGGTCGCAGAATCCATGAGCCGTTGAAGGTATTGCAAAGTCTCGGCGGGGCTCCATTCATCGAATACTCCGGTTCAAGTTTTGTTTCCATCCTTATTCATATCGACTTTTTCAATCGAGTTCTGAAAAGCTAAAGGCGATTGTCCCCCAAAAAGAAATAGATTGATTGGCGCCGAACTCTATGAGAAAATAAGAATGACTGGTCGTCCAGTCACCGAACATAAGATTAGGAAACGGAGTGAAAATCCGCAGAATAAGGAGGATGCGATGGCAAAGATGACGCCTTCCGAGGCCCTGGTTGAAACATTGGTTGCCGAGGGAATCAAAAACGTTTTCGGAATTGTCGGAAGCGCCTTTATGGATGCTCTGGACCTCTTTCCTGACGCCGGTATCCGGTTTGTGATGGTCGCCCATGAGCAGGCGGCTGCTCATGCTGCGGACGGGTACGCCAGGGTAACCGGAAAACCTCAGGTCTGCATTGCCCAAAACGGACCCGGAGCGGCAAACTTTGTCTCCGCCGTCACTGCCGCTTTCTGGGCTCATTCCCCCGTCGTGGCTATCACTCCGGAAACAGGCAGCATGGGAATTGGAAGAGGGGGGTTCCAGGAATTGGACCAGATGCCCTGGTTTGCGAAATGTACTAAATTCCAGGTTCGCGTTAACAGACCCGAGCGAATGGCCGAGCTTACCCGCCGCTGTTTCTACATGGCTAAGCTGCTCGGTGGGCCGACCCAACTCAACATTCCCAGAGACTATTTTTATGGAGAAGTGCAGGATGAGATTTATCCGAGCGGCAACGTGTACTATGGACCGGGCTCGGAAGACCAAATTACAAAGGCTGCGGAACTGATTTCAAGGGCGAAGTATCCAGTAATACTTGCAGGTGGCGGTGTTTCCATGTCCAACGCCCACCGTGAAACCGCATCTCTTGCCGAATACCTGTCGGCGCCGGTGGTCAACACCTATCTGCACAATGACAGCTTTCCCTCGGATCATGAACTCTCAGCGGGGCCGATCGGTTACTGCGGCTCCAAGGCTGCCATGAGGACCATATCAAAGGCAGACATGGTGTTGGCTCTCGGGACACGCCTGGGACCCTTCGGTACTCTACCTCAATATGATTTCGACTACTGGCCGAAGAATGCGAAGATCATCCAGGTAGACATCGACGGATCTCAATTCGGTCTCTCCAAAAAGGTGGAGTTGGGCATTCTAGCCGATGCCGGGCAGTTCGCCCGAAAATTGCTCGAACTGCTGAAATCGGTTGCACCGAACAGGGCAAAAGACAGCGACCGTCTCGAAGAGATACAGCGAGAGAAGCTATCATGGAAGGAAGAATTGAATCAATGGTCCTCGTCCACCAACAAGCTGATGCATCCGCGGCGGTTCATGAAGGAGTTCACTGAGGCCATACCTAAGGGATCGATCGTGGCCACGGATATCGGGAACAATTGCTCAATTTCCAACAGCTATCTTGGATTTGACGGACCGCGGCAGCATATCGCCGCTCTGAGTTGGGGAAACTGCGGCTTCGCCTATGGCGCCGCAATGGGCGCCAAGATCGGTGCCCCGGACAGGCCCGTGTTCGCTCTGCAGGGAGATGGCGCGTGGGGCATCAGCGGCCTCAGCGAGGTTATGAGCGCCGTGCGGGAAAACATCCCTGTCATCGCTGTGGTTTTCAACAATCACGAATGGGGCGCGGAGAAGAAGAATCAGATCGACTTTTTCGATAATAGGTTCGTGGGCGTCAACCTGCCTACGAATCCGGATTATGCCCAGCTTGCCCGTGACATGGGCGCTGTCGGATACAAGGTGGAGGACTACAAAGATGTCCGCGGGGTCGTTCAGGAATCGATCAAATGCGGCAAACCGGTGGTCATCAATGCCGTGATCGAAGGAGGCGAACGGGTCCTGGCCGAGCCGTTCCGACGCGATGCTTTTCTGCCGGCGGTGCGCTATTTGCCGAAATACAAGCACCTGAGCGCGGTCTAGAGAGCACATACTTTAACCTGCGGGCCGGTGAAGCGGAATTTTGCTTCTGGAGAAAAGATTTTGACGAGTTCTTTTCGTGGACCGTCCAGCCGCTCATAGAGGAGAAAGGCGCAGGATATGGCAAAAGCGACCTTTGAGCAGATATCAGAGGAGAAACGGCAGCGCGTTTTGAGAGAAGCCACCAAGCTCTTCGCTGAACGCGGTTTTTCCGCCACCGATGTCGCGGAATTGGCAAAAAGGGCCGGCGTTGCCAAAGGATCTCTGTACGACTATTTCGAAAGTAAAGAGGACCTCTATCTTCACGTATGTAAGGACGGCCTGGCCCGATCCCGTCGCGCCGTTTTCGGCGGCATGGATGAGGAATGGGACATCTACCGCCAGGTAGAGTACATCTTTCGGCAGGGGGTCCGTTTCGCACTGAAGACCCCGGAATATGTCAGGCTCTATCTCACGGCTTCCGCGCCGGGAAAGGAGCATATCAGCCCCAAGCTTTCCCTGGATGTGGAAAAGCATACGGCCGACCATCTCAAAAAGCACATTCGCCGCGGGCAAGTTCAGGGAATTGTGCGCAGCGATCTGGATCCCAGACTGGGCGCCTATTTCATCAACAGTTTATACATAATCTTGGTGGCATCCATTGTTTCGAAGCATTTCCAGAACCGTTTGAAGGAATACTTCGAGATTAAAGGATCAATACGAGGTCCCGCTCTGGAAGAGAATTTGAGCCTTATCATAAAGGAGATTCATAGGTTTCTGAAACCTTAAAAATATCACCGGTCATAGGTTGTTTGGTCGTGGGTTTTTCGAATGAACCACACGCGGCGCCGGACAAATTTCTTTCTTCAACTCTCAACCGGCGCCCCTAAGCCCTGCAATTTGTGACCGGAATTCGCAAAGGAGTGATTTTATGGCTGACAAAACCACTGGCGGCGCAATCATCGCCCGAATGCTCAAGGAAGAAGGAGTAGAGAAGTTCTTCGGCATCATTGATGGAACCTATACACAGCTCTTCAAGAATTGTGTGGATTTAGGAATGCAGATGATTACACCACGTCACGAGTCCATTGCGGCCCACATGGCCGGTGCATACGCCAGGCTGACGGGAAAACTTGGCGTGTGTCTGGCTTCGAGCGGTCCCGGTGTGGCAAATGTGCTCAGCGGAGCATGCGTGGAAAATGTGGAGGGTAACCGGGTCTTGTTGATCACCAGTTGCCGCCGAACACCGGTCACATACCCTGATCGGGGCGGGGCATACCAGTTCTTCGACCAGGTTGGCGTTATCAAGTCCATGTCAAAATGGTCTTATTCAGCCGCATCTTTCGAGCGGATTCCCGAGCTAATGCGCCGCGCATTTAGAGTATGCTATGAGGGCCGTCCGGGGTTGGTGCACATTGACGTTGCCGAAAATCTCATGAATGGCGAGTGTCCTGAAACGAAGGTTCTGAGCCCGCGTCAATACCGCCGGATCGAGCCTTTGGAGCCCTCTCCGGCTGACGTGGAAAAGGCCGCGGACATGCTCAGTACGGCCGCACTACCCGCCATCCATGCGGGCAGTGGAATCATTCATGCCGGCGCCTATGCAGAGCTTGCGCAGATTGCTGAAATGTTGCAGGCGCCGGTCACCACTTCCTGGGCGGCCCGCGGCGCACTTGACGAAAGAAACCCGCTCTCTGTTGCCATGATCCACGTCAAGGCGGTCAATAAGGTCCGCAACGACGCCGACGTGGTTCTCTGCCTCGGTTCACGCATCGGCGAAACCGATTGGTGGGGAAAGGC
>DATJPW010000167.1:0-33655 GCA_035506215.1 Desulfomonilaceae bacterium | reverse complement strand
CCCTCACATTTCCAGGCCAATTGTAGAGAGTTAGAGCTTTTAATGCGGCCACACCTAATGGAGGTATCGAAGTAAGCTGCATCTCACTTGCCAACCGTGAAGTGATTTCATCCGCGAGCACGGGAATGTCTTCCAATCTCTCGCGTAGAGGAGGAATGTTTATCCGAATTACGTTGAACCTATAGAAAAGGTCCCTTCTGAAGCCACCCTCTTCCACCTCCTTTTCCAAATCACGGTTCGTAGCGGCCATAATTCTTGCGCTTACCGAGATTTCTTTCTCACCACCTACGCGAGTGAATTTCCTGGTATCCAGAAAGGTCAGAAGTTTCGCCTGTAATGCAAGAGACAGTTCTCCGATCTCGTTTAACAGGAGACTTCCGCCTTCGGCCAATTCCAACATGCCTCGTTTTCGTCCCACTGCGCCTGTGAATGCTCCCCTTTCGTGGCCGAACAGTTCCGATTCAGCAAGATGGGAGGCTATGGCAGCGCAATTAAGTGAGAAATATGGGCCGTTGCTGCGGCGCGAAAGGTCGTGTATATATTTTGCCACGTAATCCTTTCCGCTCCCACTCTCGCCGAGGAGCAGAACCACGGAATCTTGGCGTGCTATTCGCCGCGCCATGGATAGGGTGGCTTGCATGGCTCTGGATGGATATTCGTCGGCGGTTTTTGTAGAGTAGCGTTGCGTTGTCGTTCTTCGGTCGGTAACGTCTTTGGCTATGCCGAAAATACCCGTTACCTTGCCTGCCGCATCTGTGAGCGGAGTAATGCTGTAGTTATAGACAACTGGGATGCCGTCAATAGGAAAGGTCCGCTCGCCTTCCAGACTTTGTCCTCGTAGCACCCGCAGTTCTATGTCTCTCAACAGCAAGCCCGCTTCAGCACCGTACACATCTTCCGCAGTGCGCCCAACGAAATCAGAAGGGGCCTTTCCCAACGATTGTGCCAGCGCCGGATTCACCTGCACATATCGCAGATTTGAGTCTTTAATGAAGATGTAATCCTCTGCCCTCTCAAAAACGGCCCTGAAGCGATTTTCGCTCTCACTCAACGCTTCTTGAGCTTGTCTATAAGAAGACACGTCCAGAAAAGTCCCTGCAGTACGGAGAGGTTTGCCGTTAACGTCGCGCTCGACGATTCTGCCCCTGCTTAGTATCCATTTCCATTCGCCGGATTTGGCTCTGAGACGATATTCGGCCTCGTAGGCAGGCGTCTCGCCCTTCAAATGAGCATCCACAGCGGACAAGACAAGCGGCAAATCGTCCTCGTGTATCAGATTTTTCCAGCTTTCGGCGTGCGACACTTCATCCGACGAAACCCCAAGGATATCAAATACATTCTCTCCAATAACAACCTCATCAGTCTCAAGGTCTTGATCCCACGTAACAAGCGCCGCCCCATTTAACGCTAGTTCCAGGCGCTGCCGCGCATCCCTGAGCGCCTGCTCGGCCTCTTCTTTTTCTGCTCGACTTCTTATTGATCCGATCCCATAACTCAGGTCGTCGGCAAGCTGTGACAGGAGGTCCACTTCCTCATTATGGAACGCATCCGATTCATTTGCCCATATGGATAATCCTCCGATAGGATCTCCGTTCACGATAAGAGGAAGGACTACGACCGCCCCACAACCACGTGCTGAGACTATTTCACGCCATGGATTAAAGCCACTATCGGTGGAAATATCATTAATAGTCTGAATCTTGCCGGTTCGTATGGCCACGCCCATCGGACCTCGTCCGGTTGTTCGGTTTTCATCCCAGGAGACGTCAACCTCCTGCAGGAACTCATCATCAAAGCCGGACATTGCCACCGGATGAACCGTCCTGGCTTCATCATTGGCGGCATATCCGACCCATGCCATACTGTATCCGCCTTTCTCCACAATGATTCGGCAGATATCGCCGAGGAAAGCAAACTCATCATTTGCCCTCACCAAGACTTCATTGCACCCACTGAGGACTTCCAAGGCGCGGCTCTTGCGCTGGGCAATTTCAGTCGCCTGTTTGTGCTCGTTCAAGATCTGGTCACGTTCAATTGCATAATTCAGGGATCGTACAATGAGATGACAGTCCCATCGATCTTTGCAGATGTAATCTTGAGCACCTTTTGCCACGGCATCTATTGCCAGGGTCTCGTCATCAAGACCGGACATCACGACCACGGGTATGTTCGGGGCCAAACGCTTCATTTCGAGGAATGTCTCCAGTCCCCGACTGTCCGGTAGTCCGAGATCCAGGAGGATTATGTCGAATGTTTCGGTTTCGAGTATTTGTGTAGCGTCGGCGAGAGTTTCGACATGGGATATTGCGAAGCTAGCCGAGGTTGCCCCCAATTCGCTCTTCAAGCGCATTACGTCTACGTGATTGTCTTCAACCAGCAATATCCTCATTACAGCAGCACCTGTGGCATCGTATCCCGAAACACGCTTCAGAATTTGAAGAGTTTTTGTACAAGTTGAGACTTCATGAGGTCGCCCTCGATCTTGAGCTTACCCGAAGAGTATGCTTTCACAGCGTTTAGCCGGCCACCCATCAGTGCAAGAAAATCCTCATCGGACATGATAAAGGTCGTGGTGGGTTTTTCGTGCGTTCCCGAAGCTGTCTCGCATCGACCGTCCTTGACGATGGCATACCACTCCCCTCCTCCAGGGCCGGAAATGCGGTATTGAAAGATTACGTCGACACCCGCGGCTTTTTCCGGCTGGAAAACCTCTCCCATCCGGTCGAAAACGTCTTTGACAGTTATAGGCTCCGAAGAAGCGGGTACGTCTTGCTCGTGACTGAAAGCCTCCACCATCGAACGCAGGGCCTCAGTAGCATTGTAGTGCTCGCAGGCGCCATCGAGACTGTTGATCGCGGCCCATTGCAGATGAATCTGCTCGACGCTGGGCGGGGTATTGCCGTCACCCACTACTGCTCCCGGTCCGGTCTTGAGCGCCACCCTGTTGAAGCGTCCTACAACCGCATTAAAGATCATACCGGTCGCGGTGCACCGATCCGAGCACAAGTAAAGCACTAAGGGCGCGACAAACTCCGGCCTGACCTTCTCCTGTAGATCGGCCGGCATTACGTCCTCAGTAAGCCGCGTAGCTGCCATAGGTGCGATGGTGTTGACCTTGATATCATACTTCGCACTTTCGAGCTTTAGGGTGTTCATAAGTCCCACCACTCCCATTTTGGCCGCGGCGTAGTTGCTTTGACCGAAATTGCCGTACAGTCCCGACGCTGAAGTGGTCATGATAATGCGGCCGTAACCGTTCTCTTTCATTTGTATGAAAGCCGGGCGAGACACGTTGTACGCTCCGTCGAGATGAACGGATCGTACCGCCTGCCATTCGTGCGGTTCCATTTTTGCTAAAGACTTGTCTCGCAGGATCCCGGCGTTGTTGATCAAAACATCCAGCCGCCCGAAAGTTTCCACGGCCTTCTTGACTATTGCTTCACCGCCCTCTGGAGTGGCCACGGAGTTATAGGCCGCGACTGCCTCGCCACCCAAGGCCCTGATCTCTTCCACCACACTGTCGGCCGGTCCGGCAGAGCCTTGGCCCGAACCGTCTCTGGGGCCTCCGAGGTCATTGACCACCAATTTGGCACCTCTCTTGGCCAGCTCGATCGCGTAAACTCGACCGAGACCTGCGCCTGCGCCGGTGACAACAGCGACTTTGCCGTCAAAACGAATTTCCGTTTTGTCGTCGGAATTGATACCGCTCATTGCTGGCTCTCCTGTACCGGATCAGAACTTGAACCGTTTCCCGATGAGCCGGGATTTCATCAGATCACCTGCGAATTTACGAGACATCTTGAGTCGCTGCGGGCAACGCCAAGGCTTGGAGAACCGTCAGAGCATTCGGATACTCTACGGCCCCTTCCAGAGAGATGATCCTGTCGATGTTGCGGGCCACCTCTTCCGGTGCAGGTATTTCTTGACCGCGGCCTAGTTGTACGCCTGGACCGGTCATCAAAGTTGCTCGATTATAATAACCCATGCCCGCGTTATACAGGGCCCCGGTTACCGGACATTGATCCGAGCATAAGTAAAGTACTAGGGGTGCGACGAATTCCGGCTTCAACTTTTCCGCGAGATCCGGCGGAAGTATGTTCGCTGTCAGCCTGGTTGCCGCCATCGGGGCTATCGTATTTACCTTGATGTTATGCTTCTCACCCTCGATCTTCAGGGTGTTCATGAACCCCACAAGGGCCAGCTTGGCCGCGGAATAGTTTGTCTGACCGAAATTGCCGTAAAGACCTGCGGAAGAAGAGGTCAAGACTATCCTTCCGTAACCGTTGTCGCGCATTTTGAGGAAAGCCGGCCTGGAGACGTTGTATGCCCCGTCAAGATGCACTAAGAGAACGGCATTCCAATCCTCAGGTCCCATTTTTGTCAGCGTTTTGTCCCGAAGTATGCCGGCGTTATTGATCAGGATGTCCAGACGCCCGAAGGCGGCCATCGCTTTATCTACTATTGCCTCTCCACCTTCCGGAGAGGTCACCGAGTCGTAACTGGCAACTGCTTCTCCACCATTGGACCTGATCTCCTCCACAACCTTATCCGCGGGACGGGCCGAACCTTCCCCTGCGCCGTCCATCGCACCTCCCAGGTCATTGACCACAACTTTCGCGCCACGCTTTGCCAGTTCAAGCGCGTAAACGCGCCCCAATCCGCCGCCCGCGCCGGTTACGATAGCCACTCTGTTATCAAACCTTATCCAGTCGCGGCGAGACCGTTTCTCACTCTGCTCTCGGCTGACCCACTCGACCAATCCCTTGTCAAGGGCAATTTCACCGGTCTCCGCATTAATGGTTCTGAAGACAGCTTTGCCTTCCTCGATTCTCCAGATTTGGGTCTTGATCGGAACTCCGGGGTAGAGAGTCTTTGAAAATCGGTTTCGGAACCTGATCATACGTTCCGGCTCACCAGGAAAGAGGTGTTTTATTACCGCGCGACATGCGTAACCATGAGTGCACAGACCGTGCATGATCGGTTTCTCAAACCCGCTCGCACGCGCAAAGTCAGGGTCCACGTGTAGTTGAAAAATATCGCCACTGAGACGATAAATGAGCGGTTGATCCGCAGAAGGTCGGCTCTCCTCCTCGAAATCCGGAGACCGGTCCGGAAACTCTACCGTTTCCTGTGGCGCATTCGGTCCACCGAATCCACCGTCGCGTCGGGAAAACAGCGTGAAGATGTTGGTAAAGAGTTTCCGACCATTGGAATGATACGTGTCCGCCTCTGCCACCACTAATGCGCCGGTATCTGCCCCTTTGTCGTACATGTGGGTGATCGTCCCCTCAGTGGTCAGCTTTCCCTCGGTCGGTATTTCATGATGAAATATAATGTCTTGCTCTCCGTGAAGGATTCCTGTGAGATCCGCCTTGGAATTGAGGGCAACCTCGGCCAAAAACTCGAACACGGTGGCGATGGAGAAGCTAGGTATGACTTTTAGTCGATTCTCAAAGCAATACTCCAGATCTTGAAAGCCTGCTCCCACTCCCAATGCGTAGAGCACAACATCCTTCCAGTTGTACTCTTTGGTCAATGGACCGATTCTCTTGCCGATGGCGGCCGGATTCAGGGTCATCGGGTCCTCCCACTATTCTTGATCTGCACAGCCGTTTGCTATCCGAATGCCGATCATGATTTGAAAAGAATCCGTCTGAATTTGTCAATCATGATCCCCAACATTATTACTACATATGGCTCAATTGTAAATCTTATACGGTTGTTCTCCTCCCTTTCAAAAAGGTTTACCACGATGGTAAGGTAAATTATCGTCAGCCAGACAAACATCACAGTCGCAGCGTACGCAACATCTCCTGGTTTTTCTTTTAGCCAGCGGACCGCAAGATAAAACCCGTATCCTATCGAAAGGCCCAAACTAAGCGCAATCAAGAGCCCTATTTGTCCTTCCTTCAAGCTTCCACACAACAAAGCATTGTACTTTGTGACGAGAAACGAAATGCGTTGTCGATTTTGGCCAAGAAACAAATAATCACTCGCCGGAACAATGTAGACCCAAAACGCGTCCAGGACATTCCAAGCGAACTTGTATGGCTTCGATTTAATAATATAAAGGGTGTCCGCCAGATTCGCCTTAGAGATATCCAAGTAACCAATATAATTGTAATTTGGTATGCTGATAGAGAGACCGTAGGGGTCGTTTTTTACCTTCTTGTCCAAGGCCGGTATGTTGGTTTCGAGAGGATGCGGCACATCTTCGCCATAGGCATCGAAATCACTAAAAGCCGGCGCTAGGGCCAACTTTGATAATTTTCCTCGTTCGACTAGCGCCAAAGTTTCCTCCACGGAGAGAAGCCGGGCCTGGCTTCGAGCCAGATTCATGCCCGTCCAACTGCTGGTATTGAACACGCCGAAATAGTGCCAATTTTTTACATGCCAGCCCACGACTAAAATCAGAGGGACGGCCGCGATCGCCGCCAGAGACTGGATGCGAATTCGGCCGTAGATGAGGATGACGCCGCAGGCGAAGGCAACCCACACAAGCTGAAACATATTCCTGGTAAGCACCAGACAAGAAAGACCAGTGAAGAAAATCAACCCGTACCGCGATTTATGCTCGGACAGCCACTTGTGCAGGAAGAGAGCGGAGACCGACAGCATGCTCGCAACAGGATAGGTATAGAAAAGCCAATTTTCATATAGGACGGCGGCCGGACTCACCACAAAAATTACAGTTAACGTAGTTGAGACAATACTGGGAACTCCCAACCTGATCATTACCGCGACGAGAGAGATCGCCATTGTCAGACCGAAACTCAGGTACACCAAGTGGAACGCTGTCTCCAAATGGTTCGGCGCGGCTTTCAGGACCACTCCGAGGAAGAGATTGAAGAGCGGCGGCTGACTGTGCAGATAGAAGAGGCTTTCGATGAGCCGCTCTCGGAGCAAGTCGACGTCGAGAAATTGCCACGCATAAAAGAGGTCTGTGCTGTCGAAGCGGATACCTAAGTAGTAGTACGCGAACCTCGATAATATGAAGGTCATCACCACTATGCTTGTGGGACTTGCCAAGCTGGAAAGGATTCCGTGTCTTGCCTCACTGCCCGGTGAATTCATGATTGAAAGAGTATATAGCAGTTTTATTACATGGAACGAAAAAGTCGGTCTCGACCAAATAAAGGCATCTGACTGCGCTTCCTGAATTGCAGCCACATGCCCTTGAAAAAGCCATTGCAGGAAGGGTGAGGGGCAGGCGCCGGTGTGACACCGGCGCCTTCTAAGGGATCGTTACGATTCAGCGCTATCTGCGGTGGTGCTCTTGGAATTGCGGATGTTGCTGGATCTGCTGCTGCTGTTGCTGCTGAAATTGCTGCAACTGGGGCTGTTGGAACTGTTTAAACTTGGTTGCTGCGTGCGTACTGGCCCCAGTACTCAACATTTTGGCGCCCGTGCTCAACTTGGTACCAAAGGTGGTCACTCTCGTGCCGGTACCAAGGCGCGTGCCCAGAACTGACGGCACCAATGTCGCTTTAAATGTCGGCAGTCGGGTGGGCACAATAGTGCCGAGCGACGTCGTAATACGTGTGGGCAAGAACGTGGGCAGGTGTGTCCCCGTTCCTATAACCGAGGGAAGCCGAGTCGGAATCAAGGTTGGGCTGAATGTGAAGATCCGCGTCCCTGTGCCCGTTCCCGTTCCGGTAGTAATAAGAGACGGAAGTAAGGTTGGGAAGAACGTGGGCCTGAATGTCGGCAGCCGTGTCCCCGTCCCGGTGCCGGTCCCAATAAATGACGGGATGATTGACGGGAAAAACGTCGGTCTGAATGTGGGGATTGTCGTTGGCAACAGGGTACCAATAAAAGTTGGGAAGAACGTAGGTCTGAACGTAGTTGTTCCCGTCCCCGTACCGGTCGCAGTTGGAATCAGGGTCGGGATAATGGTGAAGATCCGTGTCGGTATGCCTGTCGTCGTGCCGGTACCCGTACCCGTCCCAGTGCCCGTACCTGTCCCAGTGCCGGTGCCCGTACCTGTCCCAGTACCGGTACCTGTCCAGGTCCAAGTTCCAGTCGGCGGAGGTGGAGGCGGGAACACCACAATTCCGGGCGGTCCGACGAAACCGGGTCCGTATGGAATGATCAGGCCGGGTTCCGCTAAGTAATCCGGGTACCACGGCCCAGGAGGAGGCAGTGCGGCCCTCTCACAATTCGCGACTCGTTCAGGCAACGTGCCGGGAATAGTGGTTCGCGCTATTAATTCTCGTAGGATATCCGACGTAACTCCCATAACGCCGGACGGCTCTCTGTCTCGCTCAACCACAACGGTCTGGCAAGATCTAAGGAACTGTTGGCCCTCAATTTGATCGGACACGTTCTTGACCACAAGAGCGCCAAAGTTGCAGGTGATCTGTGTCCGGTTCGGGTCCAGGACCTCGACGAAAAAATCCGCGGTTTCGTCAGTTGGAATCACCGCGACTAGTGCGGTAGGACTGAAAATTGCGAATGACGACGGTGGTGTACTTCTGGGCAGCCTTTTCCTGAACCGAGTGATTCCCTGTGCAGCCAAGCCGGCGAATTGGGTTGAACCGGCCTCGCGCTGGAACCCGATGAACTGCAAGGCTGAGGCTGTGCCCAGTGAAGCGTCGGCCCGGACCGCCTGGGTCCCTTTCCACCACAATCTGGTTTCCGGTCCAGGATCTGTACCGATCAGGTCTTGAAGGAAGACCGGGTCCTTTTCTGCAAGAGCATGGAATTCAGGCACACCGGCTCGCTGTACCATTGCAGCGCCTTGAATGCGTTGAGCAAACCCCAGTGCCTCGCCCAGCCCCCCTCTGGGCGCCCCTTGCGCCGCACAAATAGTTGCAAGCCCAAGACAAGTAATAAGGATAATTCCAAGGAAAGCCCCTAATTTCCAGCAATTCATTTTCGAAATCATTTTACTATCCTCCTAGGCTTGATATCGGTTGTCAGATCCAAGAATCAATTGGTGCCCACTCCAAATCTTCGGCTGCTCTTATCCATGTCAAAAGGTAATAGGTCTCGCGCCGAGGCCTTTTTCACATTGCTCATCATGTGCAACGATCAATTGCACGAATGACGAATCTATTCAATTAGTTGAACCAAAACGTAATCGACCGCCCGAGCAGACCGAAAGACTCGTCATTCGGGCAAAATAATTGAACCGTCTGTCTTCATTCCCCCCCATCGTACTCACTTTTGTGGCTTGACTCTCATCCCAAGAAATCTGCAACTTCCAGTACTAAGTAGCATTTCGGGGCAACAGTGCAGTTTGCATCATCTAAACATTACCAAATTACAAAACATGTTAAGAACGTAAGTTGTCTGTGTCAAGAAAAATGGGGCAATTCACCAAGAATTGTCCTGCTCAACTCGTTCGGATCCCGCAGGATACCCTGGACCCGCAGAGCACAGCATCCTCTGAGTCGACTTATCGGCTCGATACGACTCACGTGGTTCGCCCGCGTCCGACCTCGCATGCGCCTAATCATCGGCCCTGTTAAAACGCTCCAGATTTTGCTTGGATCCAGAATGATTCGGATCGGTGGCCAGGGCTTTTCTAAATTGCTCAGCGGCCTCCGGCATCCTTTTCATCTCCGCGAAAGCGCAGCCCAACGCGTTGAACAAGTCCGCACTTTCTTTATTGAGAGCCAGCGCCTTCCCAAGAGTCGCGATTGCGTCAGGGATGCTTCCGGCCCTGAGCATGGCGACAGACACGTCCGCAAGGGTTTCCACTGAGTCCGGCTTCAGTTCCGCAACTTTCCTGTATCTTTCGATGGCTTCACTGGACCTACCCGTTTTTGAAAGGCATTTGGCCAAGTCAAGATTCGCTTCTGCCGAATCCGGGTCCAAACGGGCCGCCGCTCTGTAGCATTCCAAGGCGTTGTCAAGCTCTCCGGCCTCCTCGAAGGTACGACCCAGATCTCTGTGCACGATGGCCACGTTCGAGTCTAGATCTATCGCATTCTTGAATTCTTCCACAGCCGCAGGCAGGTCGCCGGATTTCTTCAAGGCAAGCCCGAGGCTGTGATGAGCGCTCGCGATATCCGGATTAATTTCGATAGCATTCCTATAATGATCTATAGCGGGTCCGAGACGGCCCAGTTGTTCCAGCGTCGAGCCCAAGTTATAGTGAGCAATGGCCAAATTGGGATGAATCTGGACAGCCTTACGAAACGCGGCCACAGCTTCAGTGAGATTACCTAATTTTTTGAGAGCCATTCCCATATTGTTGTAAGCGATCATGGAATTCGGGTCTATTTCCACTGCCTTCTTGTACTCTTGGACCGCTTCCGCCAGGTAGCCTGATTCCTGAAGAGCGAACCCGAGTTGTGTTCTAGCCGCCTCCGACGCAGGATCAATCTCAACGGCCTTTCTCAACACAGTAATTGCTTCCTGTACGTTATCCGACTCTCTGAGCGCTCGACCCAGGTCCAGGTGTGCTTCCGCAGAGCGTGGCTCAAGCTCCAATGCTTTCCGGTAATGCTTGACCGCCTCTGAGCACCTGTCCGATTCTTCCAGCGCCATGCCGAGATTCTTGTAAGCGGCTGCCGACAGCGGGTCGATTCCGACAACTACTCGATAGGCCTCAACAGCATTCTCCAAGTCACCTGACCTTTTCAGGGCCGCTGCCAAAGTGTTGTACGCCTGGACATGATTCGGCTCGACAGCGACAGCCTTCGCATATTCTTGTATGGCCTCCGACAACTTGTTCGAGGCCTCCAGCGCGGCTCCTAGATTCAGGTAGATAGTCGCTCCGTACGGGTAGATTTCGATGGCTTTCTTGTACTGGTTCATGGCCTCAGGCAGGTTACCCGAGGCTGCCAGAGCAACGCCCAAGTTCAACAACACCCCTGACGTTCTGTCGGGCCAGTTGGCAAAATTTTTCAGCAAATTCTCGGTGGCCGCTCGAAACGCTTCACCGCGATCCGGTTCCTCGGCAATTTTCGATATGGCCTTTTCTCCGTCGGACGGTATGCTGCACGCCTTTCCGTATAGATCAATCGTTTCGGCGTATTTTCCCGAGTTGATCAGCTCCAATGCGCAATTCACCACAATATCCAGGTATGCAACCCGTTCTAAACCGGCAGTGAATGGTGGTAACGCATCGGCCGGGATTTTCCAAAACTGGAGGGGGTTCCATTTCCTGGCTTGGCCGAAGCTCACTGCGGCCAATGCTATCAGCGTGAACACCAAGGCCGTGGAGAGCGCCGGTCTGAAGGCTTTCACATGCACGTTCGCGCTAGTCCATGAAAACAAAACCACCAAAGCGTAAGCCATGATCATGATTATCCCGACCATCGGTAGAATGGCCCTATAACCGAAGAACAAATAGTTGGGAATCATGAGCGATTCCGGCATGATCGTGATTATACAGAATAAGATGCCGAAGGAAACCAAGGGATACCGTCGGACTAGCGCCGCTCCCGCGGCAATAAGCCCGAACAGTCCTGCCAAAGCAAAAAGCGTTACAGGTGGAGTCAGGAGAGAACTGGAGACCGGCTGGGCCCTGATGAACTCCAGGAATTGAGGCACAGGGGCCAGCATCATCAAGAGGTACGAAAAGAATACGCGAGGTTCAGTCAGCAGAACTTGTGCCGGGGAGATCCCCCCGTAGCTGTACTGACCCAGCAGACGCTCTATCATTCCCTCAGAAACCTGGCTCTCAGGCCCGAAAAAACTGTGCGCCATTAGCGCATAAGCGGCCAAAGGGGGCAGAGTCAGCAGCGCTATCACCAATGAACGACTTACAAGCTGCCTGAAGGACTGCGGAAAGAAAATAACCTCAGCCATAAACATTATTACAGGCAGGGTTACCAGGTTCTCCTTACTCAGCAGTCCGGTAAAAAACAACACGGGAGTCAGTATGTAGCCCAAGTTCTCTCGGTGGAAGCGGCCGGAACGGACTCCCAGATAAACCGCGAGAGCCGAGAAATAGAAAAGGCATGCCATAATGGCTTCTCGCTGCCAATCGTACAGGACCACGTAACTCTGCAAAGGATGCACGACAAACAACAGCCCAAGGAAAAGACTCACCGCCTTTTTCTCATTCCGTGTTCCAGGCACACGCAACGAAGGGAGCTCGAGTATCACAAGAATCAGCCATGCCAGCACCAAGCTGGCTGCCGCGAGAAATGCGGTATTGAGCAGGCGAAAATAGTACGGGTCCATTCCCGTCAACACGTAATTCAAATACAGACTGAGCATAAACAATGGCCGTGTAGGCACAATGCTGATAATTTGCAACAGATCATGCGAACCGTACACTTGAGCTTTTCCGACGATCCACGCGGCGGAATCGTACACCATGGCGGAGTGGTAGCCCTTGTGAAAGATCACAAACCCGACCGCGAAAAATATCAAGAAAATCACGCACAATTGCATGAGTGAGAAAAGCTGCTTTTCAGCGCCATTCTTTGTGACGACCTGATCGGATGTCTGTTCGTTCACCACATCATCAGTAAGAGTCAAGTGAGGGATCTCCTTTCCGTTTGACGGGTGGCATGAAGGTCTTGGAGCGAATCATAGAAAATCGTGAACGGCGCCGTAAGGCGAGGACAGGAAGTCATACACATATTCCGAGTGCTCCCCCCAATCTGCAATTATTTCAACAAGACTTCTTGCCGACAAGATAGCTTAGAATGCCTCATCGGTCAAATCCCTGACCATCGAGGCAACCTTCTGAATTTCATCCACCTCGATCCTTACCAGCCGCGGATGCCGGTACGCCTCCGCACTCCAAGGAAACTTGAGGACCCCGTTGCAAAGGCTTTTTCACCACGAAAAAAGAATATTACGATTTGCCGGCGACAGGCATCTCGCGGTGGCTTCTTCCGTATTCTTGACTGTCCTTGGATGACCGCCGGTCGAGACGAGCAAACAGTCGAGACGGACCGAATACCTTTTGGCCCCTTGATGATTCTACCCTCATTATATAGTATGTAATCTACGCTCATCGCACAGCAAATCCTAATAGGAGAAACGCCCATGGACGCCAAGTACCTCGAATTGGCTGCTCGTATAGGGCTAGGCCAATCCCAGAGGATTCCCGCTCTCTTTCAGATCATCGCTGACTCAGCGGAAGCTGAGTTGCTGTTGACTCTTCCTGGAGATGTGAAGACAGTGGCTGCAAAGCTTCGTCGGCCTGAAGACGAAATTGCCGCAATGCTCGATACGCTCTTTGTGAAAGGGATAGTGTTCGCTTCAACAAAGACCGACCCCCCCACCTATCGGATGACCCGGGACCTGGTGCAGTTCCATGACGCAAGCATTTTGTGGCCCGATGCTCCTAAGGAGTTCCTGGATCTGTGGCAGGATTTCATGGAGGTTGAGTGGCCCCCTCTTGCCGAGGTTGTCAGCAAAGTCACTTCGCGTCCTTTCACCAGAGTCATTCCCGTGGGCGTGACTGTCCAGGCTAAGACCCATGTCCTGGCTTTTGAGGACGTAAAGGGAATTATCGAAAACGCTCGCACCCTCGCGGTCACCAAATGCACCTGCCGATTGACATCACACAAATGCGATAAGAAGCTGGAAGCTTGTATTCAGGTTAACAGAGGGGCGGATTACAACCTGGCTCGTGGCACCGGCCGGCCTCTCGGCAAGCAGGAGGCGCTTGATCTGCTCAGGCAATGCGAGGAAGATGGGCTTATCCACGTTGTGATCAACAAACAGAATGTGGACAATTTCATTTGTAACTGTTGTCCATGCTGTTGTCAGACCATGCCTGTTCTGCTCCAGTACGGGATTTCAGTTATCGAACCGAGCAGATTTGCCGCCGATATCGATGCAGAAACGTGCTCCGCTTGCGGAACTTGTAAGGAACGATGTTACTTTGGCGCCATAGAGCAAGAAGGAGACGAGACTGCCACGGTCAATCGTGAAAAGTGCCTGGGCTGTGGCCTGTGCCAGGTCACGTGCCCGACCGAGGCCATAAGCATGGTTGAGGTCCGCGGGAGAGACTTTGTCCCGGAAAAAATGGTTGGATAGACTACGTTGACTCACCTCCTGTCAAGCAGCGAGGATACCAGCAAAGCTATTTGGTCTTGCAGATTCTGCCCGGGAACTCCGGTCGCTTCCATCGCACCGGTTTGTCGGCCAGAATTGTGTCGAATCGCCTTGCGATAAGTCAAAGTACGTCGCCTCCACCTTTTCTTGTCTCAAGATTGTGAAAACGTCTGAATCAGATAAACGCGGGATATAAAACCCGAGATCTGCGCCTTGACCGATGCATGCTCTAACGTGCAACCCGCTCCCGGCTTTCCGTCGGGTTCCACGATCGTAAGAGTGCCTTGCCCTGGAACTTGAGCCCAACCCGTTTCCGCAACCCATAAGAACAGCACTGTAATTAAGCACACCGCAACAACAACGGATAATCTTAGTTCTTTCATCTGCGAATCCTCCGGCATGACTTTCTTCTCACTTTTGGTCCTGCAATATCGGGTGCTGATGAATACTTCGCGGAACGAATGAAAACGTTGCATGTCCGGGCAGAAAAAATTCGGGGACTCGTCACGTGAGAAAAAAGTTTTTGGACTGGCCTTGACCGACACCCATGCGTGACTTACAGTCATATAAGACCAGTGAGCGAAGGTGAGAGACGATATGCGTAATTCAAGTGATCAAGCGAATTCGGAGCTTCCGGCTTCATGCGGAAAACCACCTGACAGACGCGAACGACGTCGCGCCGAGATACGCGAGCGGATCATACACGCGGCTTTACGTCTTTTTTCCGACCGCGGGGTGACTGCGACTACGGTCGAAGACATTACCAATGCCGCAGATGTGGGAAAAGGAACATTTTTCAATTACTTCCCCACCAAAGAAGATGTCCTCGCCCATCTTTGCCAATTGCAGATGGGAAAAATCCGAGAAGTCGTAACGCAGGCCGGTGATTCCCCGGAATCGCTTGGCGGAGTGCTCTATAGGCTTGCTCTAATAATTATCGAGGAAATCGGTCATTCGCCTGAGTTGGCTAAGAGCATTCTCGTCGCGTTGTTTTCGAGCGAATCCGCGCGTCAACAGATGGTGGATGACTTCAATCGGGATCGTCTCGTGTTGGCAGAGCTAATGGCAGCGAGGCAGAGACGCGGTGAGGTTCGAGACGATTTCACGCCAACCGAATTAGCGCTTCAGTTCCAACGGATACTTTTCGGCACGACAGTTCTGTGGTCGCTCGATCCGTCAAAACCCTTACCTGAATGTTTGAAGGAAATGACCGAAGTCTTGTGGTCAGGCATTCGGATGCCGATGCCGAATCGGCGGGATTAACTGCGGAGCACGTGGAAGCGGTTGGTGAGCACTCTCGAAAGGAGAGACGCAATGGCAACAATGAAGGCAGTTCGGATTCACTCTTACGGTGAGCCGCAAGTACTCATACATGAGGATGCGCCGCGGCCGGCGGCTGCGGCCGACGAAGTGCTGATCCGTGTGCATGCAGTAGGGGTCAATCCCCTGGATTGGAAAGTCCGTGCCGGTCACTTAAAAGGGTTTCTGGATTATCAGCTCCCGATGATCCTGGGTTGGGACGTATCGGGAGTTGTGGAAGCTGTTGGCGCAGACGCTACCGGTTTCAAGGCTGGCGATGAGGTCTACGGACTGTTGGACTTCACCAGGGACGGCGCTTATGCACAATATGTGGCTACGCAGACAAAAAACATTGTACACAAGCCGAAATCGTTGGATCATGTCCGCTCGGCCGCTGTGCCGCTTGCATCGCTGACTGCCTGGCAGTCCCTGTTCGACTTGGCAAACCTTTCGCCGGGTCAGACCGTGCTGATTCATGGAGCTGCGGGTGGTGTAGGACACTATGCCGTCCAACTTGCCAAATGGAAGGGCGCGAAAGTGATTGGCACAGCGAGTGCCCGAAATTCGGACTTTCTCCGGGAACTGGGAGCCGATGAAGTGATTGACTACCAGATTGTCCGATTTGAGGACGCGGTTAGCGAGGTTGACATGGTGTTCGACACCATAGGCGGCGAAACGCAGGAGCGATCCTGGAAGGTGCTGAAAAAGGGAGGCATTCTGGTTGCCACTCTGGGTGTTTCGTCCCCGGATGCTCCGGCGAAGCACGGCGTACGAGGCGAGGGCCTCCTGGTCCACCCCGATGCCGCGCAGCTTATGCGGATCACCGAACTGATCGATTCCGGAGCGCTGAAACCCATGATCAACACCGTCCTGCAGCTCTCGGAAGCGGCGAAGGCCCATGAATTGAGCCAGACCGGCCATGTCAGGGGCAAGATAGTTCTCAAGGTTGGTCATTAGACTGGAACAAGGGGCTGATTCACTTGAATAGAGATTTCCTCATAATACTCGGCCTGGTCTGCCTTTTGGCAGTAGCCGTCGCCGGATGTGACAAGAAAAGCCCGGCAGGGTTTGAACGACCACCCGCGCCCGTCTCCGTCGCCACAGCGGTTACGGAGGACGTTCCGGTTTATATCGACAATGTCGGCAAGACAGTGGCGACGGAAGTGGTATCCATACAGCCTCAGGTCTCGGGTCGCATTACTGAGATCCACTTCAAGGACGGCGCGGACCTTAAGAAAGGTGATATGCTTTTCACCATTGACCCGCGTCCGTACGAGGCAGCGCTTCATTCGGCAGAAGCCACTCTTGCGCAAAATAAAGCGCAACGGGACTTGGCCAAACTCAATTTCGACCGCTATGCAGAACTGCTAAAGACAGAATCTGTCTCTCAGCAGGACTATGATCAGAGAAAAAGCGCATTCGATGTGGCCGAGGCTCAAGTGCAACAGAGCGAGGCCGCAGTTGAAACCGCGCGCCTCAATCTTGATTACTGTTTTATTCATTCACCCATAGACGGCCGGGCCGGTCAACGGCTCGTGGATGTCGGTAACGTTGTGACCTTCCTGGGAAACGTGTTGAGTAACTCGTCAGGCGGTCAATCGGGAGCCGGTCAACCGGGTGTGGGTGATGTTGGTGCTGCAAACACCGGCTCACTCTTGGTTATCGAACGGTTGGACCCCATCTACGCGGATTTCACAATTACTGAGAACGACCTTACGCAGGTGCAACAGAATATGAGACAGGGGACCCTCAAGGTGGAAGTGCGCTTGCCCGATGAGCCCAACAAGCCACGGGAGGGCAAGCTCACGTTTCTGGACAACACCGTTCAAGGAGCCACTGGTACGGTCAAGCTTCGAGCCACTATCCCCAACAGCGATCATTATTTTTGGCCCGGCAGGTTCGTCAAAGTCAGGCTTGTGTTGAGTACGCTGCATGGGGCGGTGCTGATTCCCTCGGCTGCTACGCAAATGTCCGCCAATGGGCCGTTTGTGTATGTAATCAAAGACGATTCCACTGCGGAACTGAGGCCGGTGAAGCTTGGGCAGAGGCAAGGTGAGTTGGTTGTAGTCGATGAAGGAGTCAAGGCAGGTGAGCGCGTGGTCACCAAGGGACAGCTCGGCGTAATGCCCGGGGGACAGGTCCGAATCGAGGGACCCGGCGCCGGTGCGGAGAAGGAGAAGAAGTCATGAACTTCTCGGAGCCCTTCATTCGCCGGCCGGTAATGACTGCCGTCTTGACAGTCTCGGTAATTTTGTTCGGGGTGCTCAGTTATCTGAGACTCCCCGTGAACGACCTGCCTGTGGTGGATTACCCGGTCATCGAGGTTGAAGTGGATTATCCGGGAGCGAGCCCGGACACTATGGCCAACAACATCGCTACCCCGCTGGAGCGGCAGTTTATGCAAATCCCCGGGCTGGAACTGGTGACCTCCAAGAGCACCCAGGGACATACCAGCATGACGCTCCAGTTCGTTTTGGAAAAGAGCATTGACGCAGCGGCAACTGACGTTCAGGCGGCTATCACGCAGGCCCAAGGGAACCTCCCTACGGACTTGCCCTCACCGCCGACTTTTTCCAAGACCAACCCCAATGACCAGCCGATCTTGTACATAGCACTTACCAGCGACTCAGTTACGCGCGGTCAACTCTACGATTACGGGAACACTCAGGTCGGTGAGCGCATCAGCATTGTGCGTGGCGTGAGCCGAGTCAATGTATACGGCACGAAATCCGCTGTTCGTATCAAGGCCGATCCTTCCAAGATGTGGGCGCGCGGTATATCGATAGATGACCTGACTGCCGCAGTAAGGAACGGTACCAGTTACGTCGGTGCGGGCCAATTTGACAGCTCGTCGGGGACTGTGCTGCTTCGCCCGTTGGGACAACTGGAACGTGCTCATTCATATGGCGATCTCATCGTAAAGACCGTAAACGGCGTTCCGGTGTACCTTCATGACGTGGCTAAGGTGGAGGATTCGGTCCAGGACGAGCGAATCAACATGCGGTTCTGGCTTCGCGGTTACCCGCCCCCATCAGCCACCGTTGTGGTTGCCGTGTTTCGCGAGGCGGGGGCCAATGCTGTAGAGGTGGCAAAGAATGTGCGGGATCTTCTCCCGTCAATTAGCGCGGAACTCCCCGCGTCGGTACGCGTCACGCCGATTTATGACCGTTCCCGCACCATTGTCAGTAGTGTCCATGACGTGCAAGCAACGCTCCTCATCGCGTTTGTCCTCGTGGTAATGGTGATCTTTATCTTTTTAGGACGAGCCACGGATACTCTCATACCTGCTGCGGCCCTCCCCTTGTCGCTCCTCCTTACGTTCGTATCAATGCGACTGCTTGGTTACAGCCTGGATAACCTCTCGCTCATGGCACTCACTCTGGCCATCGGCTTCCTGGTTGACGACGCCATCGTATTTCTTGAAAACACGGTGCGTCGGATGGAGCATGGCGAACGAGCGCTGCAAGCCGCCATCAACGGCGCTCAGGAGATCAGTTTTACCATTTTGTCGATGACGATTTCACTGGCAGCAGTATTCATTCCTCTAGTTTTCATGTCAGGGTTGATGGGTCGAGTCTTCCGGGAGTTCGCTATTACCATCGTCGTCGCGATTTTGGCTTCCGGAATCGTGTCCCTGACTCTCACACCGCTCATGAGTGCCAGGCTGCTCGCGGAACGAGGCCGAGGCGCCAAGCAAACGTGGATGGAACGTGTGGTTGGAGGCGCGGAAAAACGGGTTGTTAGAGCTTACGGTTCGTCTCTCTGGTGGTTTCTGCAGCGGCGATGGCTCTCGCTAGTTATCTGGGGTGCGTGCCTGATCGGCACAGTCGTGCTTTTTGTCGCGATTCCCAAGACATTCCTTCCTGTGGGCGACAGCAGCTTCATCTGGGGCGTCATGATCGCCCGCGAAGGCTCGTCTCCCGAACAGATGCGGACCCTTCAAGACCAGGCTGACGAAGTGATGCGAGAGAATCCGGCTGTGGACGCCACCTTCACCATGACGGGGAACAGCCAGTTTCTGTCCTCCAATCAGGGATTGCTGCTCGCATTTTTGAAGCCACCGGAAGAGCGAGCGCCCATCCAGGCCGTGTCCGGAGGCTTGATGGGCAGGCTGGCGGCTATTCCCGGCTTGTTCCCCTTTTTGCGTCCATTTCCGGTGCTGGAAATTAGCACAGGGGCTACGAGCCGGAATCAGGGTCAGTACGCTTTTTCTGTTTCCGGAGTGAACGCCAAGGAAGTGTACGACGTGGCGGGCCGACTATTGGGTAAGCTGAAGGAATACCAGGGATTTCAAACCATATCTTCGGACTACTTCAATAACACACCGAACCTCGAAATCGAAATACGCCGCGACCAGGCCAGGACTTACGGAGTCTCGGAAACGCGGATTTTGAACTTGTTGCGGAACGCTTACTCGCAAAACTATCTGTATTTAATCAAGAAATCTGAGGACCAGTACCAAGTGATTTTGGAGGTTGCAGACCGTGGCCGTTCTCATCCCAACGACCTTTCGCTTCTGTACATCAAGTCGGATGATGGAACGAATCTGGTGCCGCTGGATTCTCTGGTCAAGTGGAAAACCACACTCGGCCTCCAGGCGGTAAATCACGTGAACCAGTTCCCGAGCGTTACGATCTACTTCAATCTTAAGCCCGGCGTGGCCATGGGCGACGCGACGGACTTCATCAAAAAAGCAGCCGCGGAAATAGTACCGCCGACCATGCGTGCAGGCCTGCAGGGCGAAGCTCTGACGTTCAGCAGTACCGTGAGTGATATGACCGTCCTGATGGCGCTGGCCGTTTTCATAATGTACGTGATTCTGGCTATTCTCTATGAAAGCTATGTTCATCCGGTTACTGTGCTTTCCACTCTTCCCACCGCATTGGTGGGCGGGTTGCTGACCTTGTTTCTGTTTGGAGAGCAGGCGTCGCTTTACGCATACGTCGGGCTGTTCATGCTGATGGGGATTGTCAAAAAGAATGGGATCATGATCGTGGACTTCGCTCGCCACCGCGTGGAAGCAGGTGAGCCGGCCGAGCAAGCCATCCACGACGCGAGTATGGACAGGTTCAGGCCGATCATCATGACTACTATGGCCGCGGTTATCGGAGCCATCCCCATCGCTGTGGGATTCGGGGCAGACGCAGCCTCTCGAAGGCCGCTCGGGCTGGTCATAGTCGGCGGTCTCGTGGTGTCCCAGTTTATAACGCTGTTCGTAACACCTGTGATCTACCTGTACCTTGAAGAATTCCAGGAGAAGGTACTGGATCGCACGTCCTTTTTCCGCTCCGGCCGCGCACAGGTCCCGGTCCCTGAAGTCGTAGTTGCTGCGCGCGGCAAAGCTCGGGTGAGAAGGAGTAACGTGGGATGAATTGGCCAAGTGGTGAGGGATAGCAAAGGGCATTCGATCGCAGGTACGAAATGGAGGATTAGAACATGTCTGAACAGCCCGGGATCAAACCGGAAACGAACAATGATACGCCTGGACGCGGCCATCGATGTCTGGTGCGACACGCCAGAGCTGAAGGTGTCGAGCTGCTGGATGCATATTCTCGCGCGGTTGAAACTGTTGTGGAGGCGGTGTCCCCGGCTGTCGCCAGTATCATGGTACGGATGAAATCCCGTAGTCAACGACAAGCTTTTCCGATGGGGGGAAGCGGTTCGGGCGTTGTCATAGCGCCTGACGGCTACGTGCTCACCAATAGCCATGTTGTCGGTGGCGCGGAATCGGTCGAAGTAAAGTTTAGAGACGGTGTAGCTCATCACGCCACCCTTGTGGGCGAGGACCCGTCTACGGACCTCGCGGTAATCCGAGTTGATACTTCGGGATTGGCTTATGCGGCTATCGGCGATTCGGGCAAACTGAGAGCCGGTCAGTTGGTAATCGCCATCGGCAATCCTTTGGGTTTTGACTCCACTGTCTCAATAGGGGTGGTAAGTGCACTCGGCAGGACCCTTCGAAGCCGTGACGGCAGACTAATTGAGAACATCATTCAACACACTGCGCCACTGAACCCGGGCAACTCGGGTGGTCCCCTTGTTGACTCAAGCGGCCACGTCGTGGGGATTAACACTGCGATTATAGCAATGGCCCAGGGAATCGGCTTCGCCATACCCTCCAATACGGCGAATTTAGTGGCATCCCAGTTAATCACCCACGGGCGGGTCAGGCGGGGCCTTCTTGGGCTGGTTGGCGGAATTCGTCACCTGGATCGACGTCTGGTCAGGCTGCATAATCTTCCCAATGAGCTGGCCGTCGAGGTCATGAGGGTCGATCCGAACGGGCCGGCAGGCCGAGCAGGCATACACGCAGGCGACATAATAGTTGGAATCGGCGATGAACCGGTCGCCACCTTGGACGACCTGCATCGGTTTCTCACTGAATGGCCGGTGGGACGGCCCGTGACCGTCGCGATACTACGAAGAAAGGATAAGGTGGAGATCGAGGTGGTCCCTGTTGAGGCGTCGTACGCGGCCGCAAGCTGAACCTCTAACTCCAGCAGGACGAGGCAAACTTTCTTCCATTGAGAAAAAGGTGAGACTTTTTTCGAGAAAACGAGAGAAGTGACGCAATCAAAAGCAATGTTTGAATTGCCCTTTCAGGGAAAATATTTATCAATGGTTTGTTCAACTTCTTCCAGCCAGCCTTGACGTTCCTCATATGTGCTCGTGACCACAACAGTGAACATTTTCCTATAGAAATTAGGAACACCGCAGAGGTCAAAAATACAGTTCTTCCAGAGAAGCTGGAGCGGATCACCAAAGACCTCGCGTTCCCTTTTTGCAGGGGTATTCGCTGTATTGAACACAATTGCCGTTTGCGCCTTCAAAAGACCGACCGGAACGCCTTCACCCGAGTCTCCATCGAGGAACTCGTACGCCACGCCCGGTCTTATAACCCGATCCACCCATCCTTTAAGGATAGCCGGCGGTTGTCCCCACCAATTCGGATGAACGATAATGATTCCATCAGCAGAGCCTATCTCCTTGCAGTGCTCTTCTATTTCCAGCGGCAATGCTGTTTCGGTCGGGATTTCCGCCGCCGGAAGGATCGGATCGAAATCTTCTGCGTAAAGATCGTGGAAGAAGACGTTATGTCCATTCATCTCCAATTGAGTCCGGGCGGTCCCGGCAATAGAGTGGTTGAAGCTCCGACGATTAGGATGAGCCAGTACCAGAATCACATTCATCTGTTCACTTCCTTTCGGAAGATTTCCGAAGGACGCCTTTTTGGGGGTGTGAAAGGATCTCGACGAGTTACCGCCATTCACACGCAAACCGGAATCCCGGCGCCGTTTTCATGATTCGTTGCGTCACCTACGGCCCAGCAGTTCAACGGGTGAACCGGATGGACTCTTGGGATTTCATCAAGTGAGCGCTATTGCCGCGGACTTCGCCAAGAATTCTCGCTCACTTGCTCCCTTAATCGACCCCTCGTGATGGACGCGAAGATTCCCATGACACAGATCAAGGCAAAAATCGTAAACGCGGTGTCTACACTTTTCAAAAATACAGCATAGTATTTGGGCGTAATTTGAACTCGGCCGATATGTAAAGAAAAAACGAGTGTGGCGATTCCCATACTGAGCATGGCCCCAATAAGACGCACCGAGCCCACAGTTCCGGACGCAACGCCGTAAAACTCTTTTTCCACCGAGCTCATGATGGCATTCGTATTCGGAGACGAAAACAGGGCAAATCCGAACCCCAACAGGACGAGATCGGATATTATGAAAGTGGTGCTGGTTTGAAATTGCAGAAACGTCAACGCAAAAAGCCCGACTGCTGTCATCGCCATGCCTAGCGAAGAAATGTATCTGGGCTCGATTCTGTCCGAAAGCATGCCTGCGACGGGAGAAAAGAAAGCCATTACCAGAGGCTGAACCATCAGGGTCAGCCCGGATGTTTGAGGGCTAAACCCTTTTATATATTGCAGGTATAGACTCAACATGAATGTCACGGCGAAAGTTGCGCAGTAGTTTATGAGAGCGGCAAGACTCGATAGAGCAAAGGTCCTGTTTTGACTGAAGAGCTCGGGATTGACCAGCGGCGAAGCGGTCTTGCCCTCCCACCAGAAAAAGACCCCGCCCAACACCAACCCGACAGCGATGATCCAATAACCGTGGGAGGACGGCAGCACTGAAATCCCGTACATGATGAGCACCATAGCCAATCCGTAGAGAAGCCCACCAGTAATGTCGAATTTCTGTCCTTTTGCTTCGGCCCACTCTCCTTCCAGCCTCCAGGTAGAAAGGTAGATTGCGGCAATTCCGAGAGCTATTGTCGCTACAAAAATAGCTCTCCAGCTGAAGTGATTGGTCAAGACACCGCCTACAAATGGGCCGGAGGAAAGTCCTATGTAAACCGCAGCTACAGTTATCCCGATGGCCCTTCCCCGTTCCAGCGGAGGAAATACCGATGTCAAGATGGCCAAACTGGTGGAAAAGATCATTGCGCCGCCCACGCCCCCAATCACGCGGGACACCAAGAGCACAGCGACTGTTGGAGCTATGGCCGTGAGAAACGAGGAGATGGTGGACACCCATATCCCGTATATGAAGACCTTACGACGGCCGTAGATGTCGGCAAATTTTCCGAAAGGAAGGAGAAACACGGCACAAGACAGCAGATACGCAGCAGGTACCCAGGTGAGCATGATCGCGTCCAGATCAAAATCAGCTTGAATTGCAGGCAACGCCACATTGGTGGCCGACCCCATGAACGGCGTCATAAACGAACTTACGGTGGCGACAATTAGGACTGACTGCTTTTGAACATGATTTTCCACGTCTGCTCACCTCAATCTTCAAAAGCCATAAGTTTAGCAAGGAAGGGCTCCGGCATCAATAGACTCCTTATTCTGAATCCCCTTGGCAAAAAACGCATCTAACTAAATAAATTCTAAGACAGCGGAGTGTGCCGAAGCTCCACGGCATGTTTTGGAGGTTTGAGCATGAGAATTAGACGATACTTCAGCATATTGGTAATCCTGGCCGCGGCATCGTTTCTTGTAAGCACATCATTGCCTGCAACGAGCCTTGCAGCCACAGGAGATTCCAACGGGACGAAAATCAAGGCGACCAAAACGACCAAGGCAAAAAACTTACACAATAAGACTGTACGCAGCGCAAAAGGGCCCACCAAACTTGTAAAGCCCAAGATTGCGCAGAATCAGCCGGCGCCCGTAGCGAAACCATGGTGCGTTCAGTGTTCGACTGTGACCGGTCCCGCGTGGGGAACTCCGGCCACGTCGGGTTCGGGCACAGGGCAAGCTAATACCCCTAGGGTGATTTGTAGCACGTGCGTGCCGTCGTGGAATGTACCAGCCACAAACGCGGGGTCTATAACGTGCACTCCCGAGGTGGTCTGTACTAACACGTGCACCCCTTGCAACAATGTTCCGACAACCTCATGGAATGTACCGGCCACAGCAGGTAGTACTGCATCGAGCTATACGCCGCCCCCGGCTCAAGAGTCTGCTCCGGCACAACAGCCGGCCCCTGCTCCAGCGGCCGCGGCGGCTCCAGCGGCCCAAACTCAAACCGGATGCGGACTGCTCTGCTCTATATTGCAGGTCCCGTACAACATAGGGCGATTTGTATTTGGTGGGTGTTTGTTGCCTAGCTGCAGTTGATCTTCTCGCAGATAACGCAGAGGTCGCGGAGAAAGGCCCAAATGGCCGTCCTCCGCGGTCTCTGGGGTAGGAGACTTCCTTTCTTCTGCTTGCGGGAGACCCCCGTCTTGAAATTATGACTCGGAGCGACTCTCCGGAAGAGTTGGAGGCGATTCTCGATGTCGCTTCTGATTGTTGAAGCCGAAGGTCACGATATGAGTTTCGTTACTTCCTGTTCGTTCTCTTCCTCTCTGATTCAGTAAGATACTGTTTTCGAAGCCTGACATTAATAGGTGTGACCTCCAAGTATTCATCTTCCGCCATAATTTCCAATCCTTTTTCAATACTAATCTCACATGGGGGAGTGAGTTGTATGGCATCGTCCGATCCGGAGGCACGCATGTTACTGAGTTGCTTACCCTTGATTGGGTTAACCGTCATATCGTCACCTTTGGATGCGTTTCCAATAACCATCCCTTCGTACACCTCAGTCCCGGGACATATATAGAGAGTTCCGCGTTCTTGAAGATTATACAAAGAAAACCCTAAAGCTTTCCCGGAAGCCATGGAAATCATGGAGCCTACCGAACGCTTATTTATTTCTCCAACATGCGGTTTGTACCCAAGCATCCTTGAACACAAAACCCCTTCTCCCCTGGTATCGGTAATGAATTCACTCCTATAACCCAAGAGGCCTCTGGTAGGAATTTCAAAAATCATTCTCTTCTGGTTTCCCCTGCTTTCCATATCAATCATAATGCCTTTTCGTCTTCCAATTTTCTCAATAACTGTGCCAGAAAAGCTTGCTGGGACGTCAGCAGTCGCCTCCTCAAAGGGCTCTAGTTTCTTGCCATTGGATTCCTTCATGATTACCGTGGGTTGAGACACCTGCACTTCGTAGCCTTCCCGCCTCATATTCTCAAGAAGGATTGAGATGTGCAGCTCACCTCTGCCATAAACCTTGTATGAATCAGGGGCAAAGTCAATTTTCAAACCGACGTTAACCTCCAGTTCTCTTTCCAATCGCTCTCGAAGCTGCTTGCCGGTAACATACTTTCCTTCACGGCCGGCAAAGGGAGAAGTGTTAACAAGAAAGTTGAGAGATATGGTAGGTTCGTCTACAGTTATGGCCGGCAGAGCCTCCTGACCGGCACTTTCGCAAAGGGTCTCTCCGATATCAATGTCTGAGAAACCTGAGACCATGACTATGTCTCCGGCAAAAGCCTCCTGAACTTCTTCCCTTTCTAATCCTCTGAAAGTAAAAAGTTTTGTCACTCTACCGGTCTTCGATTCGCCGCTCAGTTTTTTGAGAGTGAGCACGCTACCGGCCTTAATAGTGCCTTCATAGATTCTCCCTATAGCCAAACGCCCGAGGAAATTGTCGTAGCCCAAATTAAAGGGCTGTAAACGTAGCGGGATCTCAGTCTCTGCCGACGCGGGGGGAACCTTCGAAAGAATTGTGTCCAGAAGGGGGGTCAGGTCTTTGGATTGATCATTTAAATGTTCTTTGGCTATTCCGTCTTTTCCTATGGCATAGACGGTCGCAAAATCAAGCTGATCATCGCTCGCGCCCAGATCGAAGAAAAGCTCGAACACCTTTTCCTGCGTAAGGCCGGGGTCGGCTGCGGGTTTATCGATTTTGTTGATAATGACGATGGGCTTAAGGCCGAGTTCCAAAGACTTCTTGAGAACAAACCTGGTCTGGGGCATCGGGCCTTCCTGCGCATCGACAATCAACAACACGCTGTCGATGCATCGCAGAACGCGTTCCACCTCTGAGCCGAAATCGGCATGTCCGGGAGTATCAACAATGTTGATTTTCGTTCCACGATGGAAGACAGAGGCATTCTTGGAATATATCGTTATTCCACGCTCCTTCTCCAGCACGTCCGAATCCATCGTGACGTTTTCATCATGCACCATTCCCGTCTGTTTCATGATAGCGTCAGTCAAAGTCGTCTTGCCATGGTCTACGTGGGCAATAATGGCTATATTTCTAATCTCCATGAGTTTCGAGGATTTGTTCTTCATGGCTTCAAGGTTTTCATTATATGGCAGTCTTTTGGACTGCGACACGCAAAGCGCACTATTCATATCGATTGCCCTTCGAGCGAGTAACATAGGCGAGAACGGAGTGGACACCGTTGACGTCAAATCTTTTTCATTAGGAACGCCACTCCTGCGGAGTGGTTGACTTCGCTCCCGAGACCACCCGGGAACCGGCTCGTCCGCATTTGCTCCCCAAGAATTAAACAAGCCGGAGCTTGCCTATGCAAACTCCGGCCTGTTCATAATGTAGAGACTACAGACGCCGGCGAGTTACCAGCGTGAGCGTCCCCCTCCGCCCGAGCCTCGTCTGTCTCCGGAATTGGTCTTGGGGCGAGCCTCATTTACTTTGAGGCTGCGGCCGCCGACGTCTCTGGAATCCAGTTCCTGGATCGCTTTAAGACCTTCTTCCCGATTCTGCATTTCGATAAATCCGAATCCTCGGGAACGGTTGGTAAATTGGTCAGAGATGATCTTGACCGAATCTACTGGTCCGTATGCTTCAAAGAGGCCCCGAAGTTCGTCCTCGCTCGAATCAAAAGACAGGTTTCCGACATAAATGTTAATACTCATTTTCTAGCTCCTTTAGGAAAGGCACGCTACACATTTTGCGAGAGTGCGTTTACGGTTACGAACACGGGGTCTTTGTGAACGGGGATAGACCGAATGAAATTGCGGTATGAAGCCCTCGGCACGGACGCCAATGTCCTCGGATCTTGATCCTTGCATAACGCCCGTGGTCCTTGACGCGAGGCCGACTGGAGAGACACAAGTTGAACCTAATAGTATGCCCGGGATTCTCACTTGTCAAGCGATTTCGCGGCCACTCTCAACAATGATCCTGAATTAACAGGCTTTTCGGCTCATAATAGGCTCCGGCTCAGTCTGAAATTGAGTCTATCGCAACGAGTCTTTTACGACGAACAAGAAACTAACAACGATCTATTGGAAGAGCGACAAATTCTGGATGGGCAAGCTGCTGGAACGTCCTGAAATCATGACACAAGGCGAAACCCTGGACGAACTGGAAGAGAACCTCAAGGATGCTCACTTGATTATGGACGGAACTCATCCGCGCCCTCAGTTCCGGTAGGATGCGGTGACCAACGGAAACCACATCGTTTGCCTCATCATCACTTCCAATGCTCACGGCATATTCCAGTTGTCAGGGAGCACCGCTATGTCTGAAACTGAGTCGCCAGGTAGTTCATTCCGAGAAGAGGCCAAAAGGGCTTCTGAGGCCTTGATCGCAGTTGCATGCCCCTTGATCAGAGATGTCGTTGACTATGCTGACGAAACTTTCTGGCGCTGTTTAGATGCGGCGGATCAACGCAACCGTGAAGATTATCCTCCCTTGGCACTGTTTCGACATATCATCGAAATGACCGACGGAATCGAGGCCTTGATTTCGGCAGGTAGTTCAGCGCCGTGCCACCCCCTTCTTCGAACAGGACCAATGTAGGATGTGGTGAACGGAGTGAACCGCATCGTTCGGGTCATTCTCCGGCTTCGATGCCGGCCAATTCTTCACCACCCCAATCCGCAGAATACAATCCACTACGAACATAATCATGGAAACTGGAATGCGGCCAATCAGCCACGCGGCGGACCCAACCATGTTTGACGGGATTCCAGTGAATATAATCAACGTGCCGATTGAAATCCTCATCATCCCGGATCAGGTGCTCCCAAAATCGACGCTACCAAATACCTCGCTCACCTCTCCTCAACCGGCTTTTAGAAATCCGTTCACCTCTCTCAATGCCACGCGAGAATTGGCCTTTGATTAGACTCCAACGAGTGGAAAAATTGGTGTCGCCGGAGGGTAAAGTCCAAATGCAATGCAAGTGGTCCGGCATAACGACGCAAGCTTCCTGTAGGAAAGAATACCGAAGGACAACGCTCTCAAATACCGCATGCAGTAAATCAATCTTCTCTTCCAGTAATCGATTCCCTTGTCGTTCTGCAAGATTCACTGTGAAAAACCATGTGCCGCCAGGCAGCCACGCACGACGATATTCGGTCATCTGCGAAACCTCACACCCTCGTTTTCCGCGAACGATGCGGTTCGCGGGGCTCACCACATCCTACGCCATTTTTCTCCTGGGATTCACCGGAAAGCAGCATCCCTCGCCTATTCTTAGGAATTCTTCATATCTTTCCGGATCTTCAAGGTACAACGAGCAGACATAGCGATCCTTGTTCCGAGTCAGCGCGGGGCAAGGGTTCATGTAATGGCCGTACAGCATGGTCCCGATTCTGCACATGGTTTCCGTGCAACAGTAACCGCATCCGATACATGGTAGACTCATATTACTATCCCAAGCTGTCCACCAAGCTACAATTCCAGGGCTTCAAAGAAAATCGTTTTCGCCAAAAGTTCATTTGCAGCCAAGACGAATAATATCATTGAACACACGCGTTCGACAGGAGAATCAAAATGTTCCAAGCCCTTTGGTCCCTGGTGCCTCCTTTCGTGGATCACGAACCGAACCAAACATGAACCTTTCGTCTGTACTCTCAATACCGGACTATCTGTGGTAAACTCCCGGCATGGACTTTGCGGCAGAATCAGCGTAAACAATCTGAAAAACTTGACAAAACGCCAAAGTTAAGCGACTGAAGTGTCTTTGAATCGCGGCCATGCGTGAAACGCGGCCAGCGAGTCGTATCATGGCGCAATTCTTCCTGGATTCCCGTGTTCGAGGGAATGACGCGGCCTGCGGAGCAAAAGGAAAATTCATTATGAAAACCTTTTGGAAATCTGCCCGGAAACATGATGCCCGGTTGATAAATTGGCTCCTTCTTTTGTGCATCTTATGTGCGGCCCTCACCGCATGCGGCAAGCCAAAGGGAGAGGCAAAGAAAGGACCACCGCCGGTCCCGGTGGACGTGGCGCAAACCATTACTCAAGACACACCGGTCTATCTGGACGGGATCGGGAACGTCGAGGCGTACAACACTGTGGACGTGAAATCTCGGGTCACGGGCGAGCTGACCAAAACCTTTTTCAAGGAAGGCGACCTTGTGACCGAGGGTCAACAACTGTTCACCATCGACCCTCGTCCATACGAGGCCGCGCTACAGTCGGCTGAAAGCACACTTGCGGAGAAAAAGGCGCAGAAGGAATTGGCCAAACTCAATTTCGACCGCTACGCGGGCCTTCTCCAAACGCAATCCGTTTCTCAGCAAGAATACGACCAGAGGAAGAATACGCTTGATATGGCGGAAGCTCAAGTTCAGCAGAGCGAAGCCGCGCTTGAAACCGCGAAGCTGAACCTGGGCTTTTGCTACATTCAGTGCCCGTTGGAAGGTGAATCCGGTGAGATATACATACACAATTACAATATTATTAAAGCTAATGAGGACAAGCTGGTTACCATCAAGCAGATACGGCCGATCAAAGTGAAGTTCTCGGTTCCTGGGAAGTTCCTTGAACAAATCCAACAACATAACCGTTCCGGCCCACTGGAGGTTGAAGCGCTAATCCTGGGGAGCGACAAGCCCGAGGTTGGTTCGTTGAGCATGATCGACAACGTGATCAATCTCAGAACCGGCATGATCGCCCTGGAGAGCATTTTCCCCAATCAAAACGGACGGCTGTGGCCCGGCCAGTTTGTGCAGGTTCGTCTGAAACTCATGGTGTATCGAGATGCGGTGCTGGTGCCTCACAGGGCCGTCAACGACGGTCCCGAAGGCCAGTATGTTTGGGTAGTGCAACAAGATCAAAGCGTTGCAATACGGCCGGTCAAGATCGGTCGCAGAGACGGTCATATGGAAGTGGTGTCCGAGGGTCTGGGGCCGGGCGAGACGGTTGTCACGGACGGACAACTCACGTTGCGTCCGGGAGCCAAGATAGTAACCAGAGAACAGATAAAAAAGATGATGGAACAGGCTTCGCCGAAGAATCCCGGCCCGGCTGAGGCCGCAAAGAAAGCGGGCGGAAAGTCGGACGAGTCATGAGCGCCACTGAGCTTTTCATAAGGCGACCGGTCATGACGATCACCATCATGGTCGCCATGATTTTCTTTGGAGTGATCGGCTACATAAACCTGCCGGTCGCTGCTTTGCCGGAAGTCGATTTCCCAACAATATCCGTGAACGCGACCCTACCCGGCGCTGATTCCGAGACAGTGGCTTCAAGTGTCGCAACGCCGCTGGAGAAACAGTTTTCCGCGATTGAAGGGCTGAGGGCCATGAATTCGACCAGCAGCCAAGGGAAAACCACAATCAATCTTCAGTTCGACCTCTCTCGCAAGATCGACGCCGCGGCCATGGATGTGCAGGCGGCTATAACAAAGGCGAGCGGATTGCTGCCGCCCAACATGCCATCCCCTCCGACGTTCAGCAAGACCAATCCCGCTGAGAGACCGATTTATTACATGGTCATGTATTCGGACGCCATGCCCTTGTACAAAGTGAATGATTACGCGGAGACATTTGTTTCCAACACGCTTTCCATGATCCCCGGTGTGGCTCAGGTGCTCAACTACAGCCAGCAAAAGTTCACGGTGCGGGTCTATATTAAGCCCGAACTGATGGCCGCCAAGCAGATCGGCATCAATGAAGTGAAGAATGCGATTTGTTCGCAAAATGTAAACCTTCCACTCGGAACTTTGGATGGGAAATACGTCACGCGAACAGTTAAGGCGTCCGGACAACTTATGGAAGCCAGAGCGTATGAGCCTATCATTGTCTCCTATGTGGACGGTCAGCCGGTAAGATTGGATGAAATAGCGACGGTAAAGAACAGCGTTTATGCTGATAAAGTATATTGCTATTACCAGGGGAAAAAGTGTGTGGCGCTGGCGATTCAACGCCAGCCGGGTTCCAATACCATCAGCATTGTCGATGAAATCGAAAAAATGCTGCCCTCAATTCGCGCGTCATTACCGCCAACAGTCAATCTCGAAGTGGTTTATGACATGTCCCAGTCCATCCGAGCATCGGTGGACGACGTAAAGCTCACTCTCGTAATCGCCATTATTCTTGTTGTTGTCGTGGTTTTCCTGTTTCTTCGCAATATTTCCGCCACTATCGTTGCAAGCATAGCGATACCTTTATCCATCGTATTTACATTTGCGATGATGCACATTTTTGGATTTTCGCTCGACAACCTTTCGCTCATGGCCCTGGTGCTATCCGTAGGGTTCGTCGTTGATGACGCCATAGTTGTGCTTGAAAATGTAGTGCGACACCTGGAAATGGGCAAAAAGCCTTTTCAGGCTGCCATCGATGGAGCCAAGCAAATTGTTTTTACAATAGTTTCTATGACTTCCAGCTTGGCGATTGTTTTCGTGCCGATAATGTTTATGGCCGGCCTTTATGGGCGGGTGTTAAATGAGTTTGCCGTCACCATAACAGTGGCAATCATAATATCCGGCGTCGTAGCTCTAATGGCAAGCCCGATGCTCAGTAGCCGCCTACTACGTCCTCACAGTAGACTGGCGGAATCGGACCCCATATTCAACACGATGTTGAAATACTATGACCGATCTTTGAGGGCGGTGGTCCATCACAGGCATATCACGCTCGCGGCGTCGGGAGTCATTCTGGCCGTCACACTGTATTTGTTCGCGGCAATTCCGAAGGGATTCGTTCCGCCCGTAGACATGAACTACCTGATCGGGTTTTGCGTCGCGGGGCAAGGAATTTCGCCCGAAGCCATGGAACGTAACCTGCAAGAATTGGCGCCGCGTGTGGAATCCAATCCTAACGTAAAGTCCGTTCTCAACGTTTCCGGATATCCGCAGCGCAATCAGGGCTTCACAATAGCATTCTTAAAGGACAGACCCCCTAGAAAAACCCCCGGGCAACAGGTTATGGCCGAACTTATGCCGGTGGTCAATTCCGTTCCGGGTTTGCTGACTTTCTATTCAGTGCCGCCGCTCATTGAGATACGCACAGAGATCACCGCCAGCCCGTATCTTTTCATCATGCAGTCACCGGACACGAAGACCCTGTTCAAAGCCGCGGAGAAATTCACTTATGCCATGTACGGGACACCGGAGCTAACAGGTGTAAACTCAAATCTTTACATCCAAAACCCTGAGGCTTTCATCACCATCAATAGAGACAAAGCCAGCTCACTGGGCATCACGGCTGACGATATCGAACAGCTTTCGTTCTCATCCTACGGCGACCGTGAAATCGCCAACATTTACGGGACCACAGATACATACAAGGTCATTCTGGAGATCGACCGGGATTTCCAACACTATTCCGACCAGCTTTCGTCCCTTTACTTAAAGAATATCTTCGGAGAGATGGTTCGCCTGGATGTCGTTGCGGACGTATCGCCGCAGGTGGGGCCATTAACGGTAAACCATTATGGGCAGTTGCCGTCGGTGACGGTATCATTTGATACTGCTCCGGGCTACTCTCTCGGACAAGCCACCGAAATCTTGCGCGAAATGGCAAGTAAGATGTTGCCCGATTCGATAATGCACAAGTTCGGTGGAAACGCTGAAGCATTTGAGACCTCGATGCGCAGCCTCACAGGGCTTCTCATGGTGGCAATAGCCATCATCTACATGATCTTGGCTTGTTTGTATGAAAGCTTCCTGCATCCCTTGACTATCATAGCGGGTTTGCCTTCTGCGGCTTTCGGCGGGCTGTTAACGTTGTGGTTGTTAGGGATGGAGTTGGACCTTTATGGATTTGTCGGCCTTTTCATGTTGATAGGCATAGTAAAGAAAAACGCCATAATGGTCGTGGACTTTG
>DATJPW010000166.1:0-4313 GCA_035506215.1 Desulfomonilaceae bacterium | reverse complement strand
GGTTTTGTCAGTGCTATCTTTGTCAATTTTATTCTTTGTTTCACCGATTTTGGCGCACCCAAGATCGTGGGAGGGAATTACGGCGTTCTGGCTACGGATATCTACAAGCAGGTCATCGGGCAGCAGAACTTTGTCATGGGTGCCACGGTCAGCGTGGTTCTGCTGATCCCGACAGTCATCGCTTTTCTGGTTGACCGAGTTTGCCAGAGAAGACAGGTGTCCATGATTGCCGCCAAATCCGTGCCCTTTTCTGCACGGGCCAATCTATTACGTGACAGAGTATTTCTCGTGTTCTGCTGGTCTGTGGCCTTGGCGATCATCGGATTTGTCGGGATCGCTTTGTTCGCCTCGTTGGTCAAGGTCTGGCCTTATGATCTCTCCCTGGGCCTCAACAACTATCGGTTTCAAAACGTCGGCGGCGGGGGATATCCCGCCTTTTTCAACAGCGTCCGGATGTCCTTCTATTCCGCTTTCGTTGGGACGGCCCTTACCTTCCTCTCGGCGTACCTCATTGAAAAAAGCAAAGGGATGCGGCTCTGCAGACAGGTCACTTACTTCCTATCCATTCTTCCTCTAGCACTCCCCGGCCTGGTCATCGGTCTCTCGTACATTTTCTTTTTCAACAATCCCAAATGGGAGATCCCGCTGCTGGGAACCATCGTGAGCAACCCTTTCCATGGCCTATACGGCACCATGGGGATCTTGGTTCTGAGCAACATCGTTCATTTCTATACGGTGACTTTCTTTACCGCCCTTACCGCTTTAAAGCAGTTGGATAAGGAATTCGAATCCGTGTCGGAATCGATGAGTGTACCTTTCCACAAGACCTTTTTCCGGGTGACGGTTCCGGTCTGCACCCCGGCAATTCTTGAAATCGGCAGCTATTATTTTGTGAATTCAATGGCCACGGTGTCAGCGGTCATTTTCCTTTACTCCGCCGATCTCCCGCTGGCTTCCGTAGCGGTGGCCAACATGGATGACGCCGGTGATGTTGCTTCCGCCGCAGCCATGTCGATGCTCATTGTATTCACCAACATTGCCGTGCGCTCCCTGTATGGTGTCGTGACGAAAGGCTTGCACCGAAGGACCCAGGCCTGGACCGGTCGTTAGTTTATACGGTTTTGCAACTGTTGTTGGGAAACCACGAAGATGAACGAAGAAAACGAATACTTGGAAGCAGAATCTTCTCGCCCTTCGTGTGCTTCGTGGTTCAAACAAAATCAATCGATATCTAGAGGAATTCCAAGGGGGATTTATGGACATGTTGACTCGAAACAAACCTTATACAGGTCGGGTCCAGGCTGTCATTCTTGATTGGGCCGGGACCGCCGTTGACTATGGATGTATCGGCCCGGTCGCCGTTTTCATTGAGGTCTTCCGCAATCGTGGGGTGGAGATTACCAGCGCGGAGGCAAGGGTGCCAATGGGGCTGATGAAAAAAGATCACATCCGGGTGCTCTGTGGGATGGAGACGGTTTCAATAAGGTGGGAAAAGATTCATGGCCGCTTGCCGAACAGGGGGGATGTCGAAGCGATGTACCGCGAGGCGGAACCGCTTATGGCGTCAATGGTCGCTCAATACTCCACCCCTATTCCAGGGTTGCTTGAGGCGGTGGCTTCTTTGCGGGAGCAGGGTGTCAAAGTTGGCTCCAGCACAGGTTACACCCGTTCCATGATGGAAATGCTGATTCCGGCCGCAGCAAAGAAGGGCTACCGTCCTGATTCAATTGTTTGCTCATCGGACGTCCCGGCGGGGAGGCCCTACCCGTGGATGTGCTATCAGAATGCCATGAACCTTCAGGTCTTCCCTTTTGCGGCGATGGTCAAGATCGGAGATACGGTGACCGACATCCATGAGGGTTTGAACGCCGGGATGTGGACTATTGGCGTGACCAAAACAGGAAACGAAATAGGGCTCACGGAAGAGGAAGTGTCCGCCATGGATCCTGAGAATCTGAGAGTCAAGCTCGAACAGATAGAAAAGAGGTTTCGAGACTTTGGAGCCCACTTCGTTATCGATAGTGTTGAGGAATCCCCGGCCATTGTTGAGCAGATCAACGATCACCTTGCCCGGGGCGAGCGACCTTAGGGCTGTGCAGCGCAAATTGGGGATCGGTTACAAGAGATGCTGGATGCTGGATGTTAGATGCTGGATAGAACATCCGCTACATCTCAAAAGGGTGCCGGACTTCTAACGAGCTGTACCATAGCGTTTGAGGTTCAAATATTGCGTTTTCGGCAATACCCCTGGATACCGGCCTGCGCCGGTATGAGTGCGCCTGGGAGCAGGCGCGATCTGAGAGGTGCAAGTCCTCTCGCGGGAGGTGCCCACTCCCGATAGTCAAAGGTAACTGCGCCGCCGTGAGGCGGGGTGGAGAGCAACCGGAGGCGAACTTGCAGTCCGTAGGATGACGAACATGATTCGGCCGTGCACAGCGACGAGCCTTCTCATGAGTGGCGAAGTCCAGACCGGAACACGGGCGAAAGCACGAGGTCTGCCAGAGGTTTGCGAGACCCCGACAGGGCAAAGGAGTAGCCGGTCGGAGACCAGGAACCGGGAATCTGTCACGCTGGGTGGGCAGCATAGAAGCGATGACAGGGCGCGTGGGGTGGTTGGTGACGGAATGCAGGGAAGGTAGCGCCATGTGAACCAGGGAGACCTGTCCGGGACAAGGTGGGAGTTCATTGCCCCTTGTGTGGGTACGAAGAACCTCTCGGCCAGGAGTCAGAGCGTCCATATTAGCGAGGAAGCGGGGTAATGCCCGTGGAGTGAAGGGACGCAGGAAGGTGGATGAATGAAGACCGCACATGACGAAACGCAACCCGCGGTAGTGTCCGAAGGGACTACACAAGCGGGAGAAGGCAGCTCCAAGGATTGGGAGTGGGTGGAACGCCATGTGTGGACGGAACGCATGCTGGAGGCCCTCGCGAAGGGGGTGAAGGGAGGCGTATGGTTCAGCCTGATCGATAAGGTTCAGAGGCCTTCGACGCTTGCCGCTGCTTGGACGGCGGTGAAGCATAACGGAGGCAGTGCCGGCTCGGATCATCAGAGTATTAAAGACTTCGAGAAAGACCTTGCGGGAGAGATCGCGCGGCTTTCCGAAGCTTTGCGCATAGGAAGTTATCGGCCGCGACCGATTCGCCGAGTCTATATTGACAAGCCCGGCAGCAAGGAAAAGCGGCCACTGGGAATACCCTGTGTGCGAGACCGAGTCGTTCAGGGAGCATTGCGGATGGTAATCGAACCCATCTTTGAGAATGTCTTTGCCGGTCATAGTTATGGATTCCGTCCGGGCCGCGGATGCAAGGACGCGCTTCGGGAAGTGGAAAGACTCCTCCATAATGGCTACACGCATGTGGTGGATGCCGACATAAAAGCCTACTTCGACAACATTCCACACGACCCTCTCATGGCCGATATCGGTCGCTATATTGCTGATGGGCGTATTTTGGAGCTCATCGGGGCCTTCCTCAAGCAAGAAGTAATGGAGGATATGACCCTGTGGACTCCTGAGAAAGGCAGCCCTCAGGGGGCGGTGATAAGCCCACTGCTCGCCAATCTCTATCTGCACCCTGTCGATGTGGCTATGGCGGCGGCAGGTTATGAGATGATCCGCTATGCGGACGATCTCGTAATTCTGTGTCGCAGTGAGGCCGAAGCCCGCAGGGCTCTTGAACTTCTCGGCAAGCTGACCGCAGAACGAGGACTTACCCTGCACCCGGACAAGACCAGACTGGTGGACGTGAGCATTCCCGGAGAAGGCTTTGAATTTCTCGGTTACCATTTTGAGAGAAGCATGCGGTGGCCCCGCCCGAAAAGTATGAAAAAGCTCAGGGACGCCGTTCGCTCCAAAACCGAGCGCAGTAACGGCCGCAGTTTGGCCGCCATCATCGAAGATGTCAATCGTACCCTGCGAGGATGGTTTGAATATTTCAAGCACAGTCACAAACCGACCTTTCCTATGGTGGATAAATGGGTACGCAGACGTCTTCGGAGTATCCTGCGCAAACGCAAAGGGCTTCACGGTATTAGCCGTGGACACGATCATTTTCGCTGGCCAAACGAATTCTTTCGAGTTCATGGGCTTTTCAGCCTTGTGGAGGCTCATCGAGCTTTGCTTCAGTCCTCAATGAAGAGGTAAAACCACCAACCGGAGAGCCGGATGCGGGAAATCCGCCAGTCCGGTTCGGAGGGAGGGGCGGCGATGAGCCGTCCCTACCCCTATCGAACGGAATCTGGACACTTATTTTTGTGGATTTAAGCAAAGCCTCGACCATTCCTTAACTCGCCTTTTTAGGCTATATTCTTTTTC
>DATJPW010000165.1:0-6838 GCA_035506215.1 Desulfomonilaceae bacterium | reverse complement strand
TGCCGAGGATCAAAGATCTGGCCCGATTCAGAAAGGTCCAGCAGGGTGACAGCGTCCTCAGTTTGTTTCGAAGAGAAAGAGAGCGCAAAACAACACAATGAAGAGAAAAATCGCCATTTACCCGGGATCATTTGATCCGATCACGAATGGGCATGTTGACATCATCCAGCGAGGAGCGAGGCTTTTTGATGTTCTAATTGTGGCAGTGCTGGTCAATGCGGAAAAGGCGCCCCTGTTCACTGCTGCTGAGCGGGTTGAAATGATCAGAGCTTTGATCAAAGATCCCATTACGAACGTGAGTGTCGACACGTTCGATGGTCTCCTGGTGGACTACGCTCGAAGGCAAAAAGTCAACGTTATTGTCAGGGGGGTGCGAGCCGTTTCTGACTATGAGTTCGAACTGCAAATGGCTTTGATGAACCGCCGACTGGAGCCAAGCATCGAGACTGTACTGATGATGCCCTCGGAAGCATACTCTTACGTCAGTTCTCGCATTGTCCGTGAAGTTTTCCGCTTTGGCGGATCGGTGGATGGACTGGTCCATCCACTGGTGAAAAAACGAATGGCTGAGAAAATGGGACGGGGGTGAGCTGGGAGCTTGGATCGCAAGGAGGCGTTATCGCAAAGGCGCAAAGCGTAAAAAGCGAGCGTGAAAAGCGTGCCTGTCTTAGATATTTAGATATTCTGCGATAGAAAGGAGCGGAATAGAGAAAACAACGGCAACCTGAACTAGAACGAAACCTAGAGGTAGGAGGTGACGGATGGGGCGTGGTCGACGGATCAGCTATCCAGGAGCTTTTTACCACTGCATTAATCGAGGCAATCGGCGGGAGCAAATTTTTTTCGAGACTGCGGACTATCAACAAATGTTGGAGGGCCTAGGAAAAGCTAGCTGCCGTTACGGGGTCCGCATTCATGGCTATTGCCTGATGCCCAACCATTTCCATCTGCTCATCCAACAGCAAGAGCAACCGGTGGATTTGGCCATGCGGTCGCTCTCGACCCGCTATGCGCGCGAGTTTAACAAGAAATACGGCAAAGTCGGCCATGTGTTTCAAGGGCGGTACCGAGGGATTTTGTGCGACAAAGCCGCTTATTTACTAGAACTGCTCCGTTACATCCATCTGAATCCCGTGCGAGTCAGGTCGGTCGAAAAAGCCCATGAGTGGCCCTGGAGCAGTTTGGCGGTCTACTTGGGCAAGAGTAAGAACGATTGGCTTTACCAAGACGATGTATTGCAGTTATTTGGCCAACAGCCGCGGAGGCGATTGCTGGAGTTTCTTTCGCAAGCCCCCGATTTGACCTCGGAACAGGTTTATCCGGCCGAGTCGCTTTCGATCCTGGGTTGTCGGGAGTATGTGCAGCAAGCTATCCGACAACGAGAACCACGGAGGGCGCGGCAGCGCGTTTATACCGGGCGCAAGTTAGCTTTGAGCCGGCTGCGAGAAATTCTCTGCGGGGCAGCCGGAACCGACCTCGAGCAGCTCTGCCGCCGTCATAAAGGGAGCAAGGCTCAGTCGGCGGTGCGGGAGTCTTTAGCCCATGTGGCAATCCGAATCATGTTCTACCGCGAAGCAGAGGTGGCCCGTTTTCTGCAGATCAGCTCTGCGTCGGTCAACGCCGCCTTGCATCGCTATGATGTCAAACTGCGGCAAGATCCGCACCGGGCGGATGAGTTAGTTCACCTCCTGATGGAAAATATCTAAATATCTAAGACAGGCACGCACTGCCCACACTGCCGCACTGCGCACGGGACGCACCTCGCACTCCGAAGTGAAATACCTGAGTGTGCTCCCGACGAGCTAAGCCACAAGTAATCAAGACGATAATTGACTGAGACGAATCAAAATAAGGTTGTAATTCCCGTCAAGTCAGAATATAGTTTGTAGAGGGTTGAAGCGCTTGGATAGCGTCGTCTTTCACTAAAGCTCTCACAGACAAGGCGTGACGTGGTGGCCTTAGCATTTATGGGTCAAGGTTTCTTGCAGGAATTGCAGAGGCTCTTTGTTCCCTCCGGCCCTTATAAATACTTTCTCGATCATACCCGCAAATTTTATGTTCTCAATACCTTCGATTTCTTAATCCTGCTTCCTTACTTTACGATCCTGATCATTCTGGCTATCTTCGGGCTGCACCGTTATCATCTGGTTTATTTATACTTCAAACACAAGAAGCAGTCACAAGACCCCAAACAGTTCGAAACCCTGCCTCCCGTGACTATCCAGCTTCCCATTTACAATGAGGTGTTTGTCGTAGAACGGCTGCTGAATTCCGTTTCGAAAATCATCTACCCTCGGGAACTTCTTGAGATTCAAGTTTTGGACGATTCCACCGACGAGACCCAGTTTGTAGCTCGAAAGTGGGTGGAGGCACACCTCAAACAGGGCCTTAATATTCACTACCTGCATCGCGATAATCGCAGGGGGTTCAAAGCCGGAGCGCTGGAAGAAGGATTGACGGAATCTAAAGGGCAATTCGTCGCGATTTTTGACGCTGACTTCATACCCGATCCGGAGTTCCTGAACAAGACCATTCATTACTTCACCAATCCCCGGGTGGCCATGGTTCAAACGCGTTGGGGACATATCAATCGGGATTATAACCACCTGACCCAGGTGGAGGCCATGATTCTCGACGGTCACTTCGTCATGGAGCATGGTTCCCGCTTTCACTCGGGCCGTTTCTTTAACTTCAATGGAACAGCCGGAATCTGGCGCCGCGAGGCGATTGAATCCTCCGGAGGCTGGCAGCACGATACTTTGACGGAAGATACCGATCTCAGTTACCGCGCCCAGATGAACGGATGGGAGTTCGTATACCTTCCTGATGTGGTTTGTCCGGCAGAATTGCCGGTAGAGATGAATGCGTTTAAGAGCCAGCAATTCCGGTGGGCCAAGGGGCTGGTGCAGACCGGAAAGAAATTGCTACCTCAGATTTTCCGGGCCAAGCTTCCCGTCAAAGTGAAGATTGAAGCGCTATTCCATCTCACGGCCAACGTGTCTTATCCCTTGATGGTTTTGTTCAGCTTCATCTTTCTGCCGGCCATGATCGTTCGTTTTTACCAGGGGTGGTTTCAAATGCTATATATTGATCTGCCCCTCTTCCTGGCAGCAACCATGTCAGTGTCTGCTTTCTACCTGACTTCTCAACGAGAGCTCTTCCCGGAGGAGTGGTGGAAACGGATCAAGTATCTCCCGTTCCTTATGTCAGTGGGCATTGGGCTTTCGGTCAGTAATTCCTGCGCGGTGATTGAGGCTCTCTTTGGAATCAAAACCTCCTTCAAGCGTACGCCCAAGTACCGCATCGAGTCGGTCTCCGACCAAGTCGCGGCCGGGACGGCTTATCGTGGGAAAAGCGGGTTCACCCCATATCTCGAATTGTTGCTTGGCGCCTATTTTGCTTTCACCGTTCTCTATGCTTTTAGTAACGAGAACTACGCTACCCTGCCGTTTTTGCTCTTGTTCGTAGTCGGCTTTGGTTATACCGGAGTGATGTCTCTGTTCCAGATCAATGTGCTTAGATTTCTTGAAGTCAAGAATCAATGAAGGAAAGGAGACTTGACCGAATAGTGAGGAGAGGACTGATCTGGGTCATGCTTTCGAGACATCCCCTGTTTTGCCTTCCTGATTAGTGACACCTTCCACTCGTCATTCCAAAGAGATGAAGAAACGAAATAGCAATTCGAGACAATCCCTTGACGGCCGCTCAGGTTGGGCTGGTGGCCCATGCGGCCACATCCATCCTGTTATCTGCAATCCGGCTGGACTGGAACGGGGTCCCGTTTCACCTGCGGTTGGCGGGCTTCATGCAATGAGAAACTGGTGGAGATTTGTTCCTTGTTTCGTCACCCTCATTGTGGGTATGGCCCAAGTGGCGCAGGCAATTGAGCCGATTAAAGAATACCAAGAGCGACGCCAGGCCTACCTCGAAAGGGTTAAGTCCGGCGTATCCGTCATATTTAATGCGTCAGATGAGGAATTGAGTGTCTTTCGGGTCGCGAAGGACTTTTTTTATCTGACTGGTTTTTCCGAACCCGGAGCAATTCTGGTTCTTTCGCCTCAAAACCCGACCCATAAGGAGACTCTGTTCCTCCGTCCTCGTGATCCGACCCAGGAAAAGTGGACAGGGCCCAAGGCAGACGTTACCTCCGAAATGGCCAAGCGTCTCGGTGTCGAACGGGTCGTAAGCAGAGAGCGCTTTCAATCTGAACTCACGAAGCTTATGGAGGGTGAGGGGAAGCTCTACACAATTCTTCCACCTGGGCGTAAAGAGGAGTGGCCGTCTTCTGAAACCAACACGGTTACCAGGATCCGGCAATTGTTCCCGTTTTCGGAGGTCTTGGATGCAAGTCCTCACATTGCCCATCTACGGATGAAAAAGTCTGCTTCCGAGCTGGAATTGCTTCGAAGAGCCATTGCCATTACGCTGGAAGGACAGAAGGCTGCGGCCGGGGAGATTTCGCCTGACCGTTTCGAATACCAGGTTCAAGCTGTCCTGGAATACGAATTCCGCCGGTTAGGTTCTAGCTCCCCGGCTTTTCCCTCTATTGTCGGTTCCGGTTTAAACTCCACAATCCTTCATTATGAAAGCAACTCCAAAAAGATGGTGGATGGGGAATTGGTGGTCGTTGACGTAGGCGCAGAATTCGGCGAGTATGCAGCCGACATTACCAGGACTTATCCGGTTTCCGGTAAGTTTTCACCTCATCAGCGAGAGATTTACAGTATTGTTCTTGAGGCTCAGGAGGCGGCTTTGAAAGAAGTCAGGCCAGGTGCCAATATCTCCAGGGGTGGAGCAATTCACAAGGCTGCGTTCGAATACATCAATACCCACGGGAAGGACCTGAAAGGTCAATCTCTAGGTCAGTACTTTATTCACGGCACCAGTCATCATTTGGGGCTGGATGTCCATGACGCAGTCGATGAGAACTCGCGTCCTTTGGAGCAGGGAATGGTGATCACTGTGGAACCCGGCATTTATCTCTCAGAAGAGAACCTCGGGGTCAGAATCGAGGATGATGTCCTGGTAACGGAGTCGGGATATGAGTTGCTCTCACGAGATCTTCCCCGCCGCCCGGATGAGGTCGAGAAATTCATGGCCGAAAGCAGTGCGCACCATAATTGTCATTGAGGCCGGCTGAATCCAAAACTGGCAGTCTGGATCCCGGCACCCGCACCGCTTTGGTTGCCGGTAGGGAATGAACCAAATAATGCGGATAAGGTACTCCAAGCGATGAACGATCGCCACGGTACCCGGTCAGGGGTTTAAGGGGTTATCAATTTCTCGGAGGCAATTCAATGATTTCCGCGACTCAATTGAGAAGAGGGATGGTCATCAAGAAAGACGGGGAGCTCTTCACTGTCTTCTCAGCGACGCATAAGACTCCTGGCAACTTGCGCGGTTTTGTTCAGGCTAAACTCCGCAATTTGAAAAGCGGAGCGATGATCGATCACCGTTACAGGTCCGTTGATATGGTCGACAAGGTTTCTCTGGATGAACACGAGATGGAGTACCTCTATAGAGACAGCCATGATCATTATTTCATGAATACAGAAACCTACGAGCAAATCCATCTGAATGAAGATCTTTTGGGGGAGAGCGTGTCCTATTTGACCCCCAATATCAAGATCAAGGTCGTATTCCATGAGAACACTCCCATCGGTATAGAACTTCCCCCCACCGTGGACTTGGTTGTGGTGGAGACTGAACCGGGACTCAAGAGCGCAACGGCGTCGAACGTGAACAAACCAGCCAAGATGGAGACAGGATTGATTGTTCAGGTGCCTCCGTTCGTTGAGGCTGGAGAGAAGATCCGAATTGGAACGGAAGAAGGAGAGTACCTGGAGCGAGTACGGTGAGGCGAGAGAGTGTGTTCGGGGCGCCATTTTCGCATGCCTGACCCTGAGCTGCTTCAGTTCAAGTGACTTAAAGATTAAGCAGGGCTTTGACTAGGACGGGCTCTTCCTCGGGGAACACAGTACGGAGGTCGATTAAGACGCAATCCTTTTCAATGCGGGTCAAAATCGGCGGATTGAAATTTCTAAGTTTGCGTTCGATCTCCGAAGCAGACTTGGAAGAGGATCGAAGGGAAATCAGACAGGTCGGAAGTCCGTGCTCGGGCGTTGATCCTCCGCCGATCATGGAGTGGCCATCGACGAGACAGGTGTCCAATCCCGGATGTGAATTGGTGAGTTGCGCCAGAATGGCTTCAGAGCGTCTGTGGATGCTTTCGGAAGTAAGCTGAATCATCCGGAATGCCGGGACCTCCGGCGTCTCAGGCCGAACAAGATAGGAAAGCAGCGTTCCTTCTAATGCTGCGAGAGTCAATTTATCGACTCGCAGCGCCCGATACAGAGGATTGCTTCGCATCTTGCCGACCCATTCCGCTTGTCCTGCGACAATACCCGCCTGAGGGCCGCCGAGTAATTTGTCCCCGCTAAAGCAGACAATTGGCACGCCTATTTCAAGGCTTCGCCGAACCGTGGGTTCATCCGCAATTCCGAAAGGGGCTAAGTCTGCCATGCAGCCACTGCCCAAGTCCTCGACCAAGGGAATAGACAGCTCCCGGCACAGCTTCAAGAGTTCATCAAGATTCGGCCGGGAGGCAAAGCCCACGACTCGAAAGTTGCTGGGATGTACACGGAGCACGAGTCGAGCGCGTTCATTAAAAGCCCTCCGGTAGTCCTCCAGATGAGTGCGGTTGGTAGTCCCAACTTCTCGAAGAACAGCACCGCTTTTCTCAAGTATTTCCGGGATCCTGAACGAATCGCCAATCTCGATCAATTCACCCCGTGAGATGAGCACTTCGCCGCTCCCCGCCAGTGTGTTGAGAATCAAG
>DATJPW010000164.1:0-4353 GCA_035506215.1 Desulfomonilaceae bacterium | reverse complement strand
CACGTGTCCGTGGCCAACTTGATTGTCTCCTTAAGGGCATATTCACTATAAGGATGTTCATCTCCGGCAAACATGATTCTCATGGCTGTTTCTCCAGGTTCAATAGAATGTCAGCAGTGATGATGTTCTTACTAGATTAAGCCATTGCAGTTCTTCGCCATCCTTCTTGACGCTTCTGTCTACAGCGATTGCCACTAGACCTTCATTTTGCAGAGCTTCAGCGGCATCGTTCCCAGGGTTCGCCGGGAAGGAGTCTTGCACAACCACCATGCACCCGGATTGCTCGAGGAGTGCTTTGGCGTTGTCTATCGCCAGCCGGAAAACCCTCGTGTCCTCTGAAGTCGCCTGCCGGGATGGGTGAGTCAAAACCAACGGGACGGAACAGCCCTTCCAAATTCGCTGAAACAGCATGCCCAAGGCTTTTGTCCCGTTCGGGTCCAAGCACAGGAGCTGCACCTGATTAACCTTCCTCAGAGTCCTAACTAATAGGAGCGGCGAATTTAGTCTGTGACATAGCCATGCATGAATCCTCCTGTACAGGTCGCCCGGCAACCAAGCGAAGTGGACCCCTTCGACGTAAAGATCGAAATCTTCGGTTTGCATGATCTTGAGCAGTTCTGCTTCTCTGTCACCGTAAATCACTCTAGGTTCTTTGAGGACAGCGCAAAAATCCTGTTCCGCGCTTATCAACTCGGAAATCTCTCTCTTGCCCTCTTCTATCATTTCCTTTTCCCATGTTCGGCTTGCCCAACCTGCCCCCACTACTGCTTCATGAGGAAGCGACTCTTTGACGTAAACCGGGTAGATTTCCATTTTCATCAAGCCGCCCAGTTGACAAACAAAACGCACAGCCAGACTAGAGGCAAGATCAACCTCGATTGAAACCAACGTCTTGACCAAGTTGTATTCCTTCCAGCAGAAGATTTTAGAACGACTCTTCACGAAGAGGCGGGCCTCAAGAAAAAGTCGTTTTCTAGCGGCCACGAATTTTATCTTCGGCGCGGCTCACGACCTCCTGGATTTCACTCAACTTGAATGGTTTGGCGATGAAATCGAAGACACCCTTATGAAAGGACTCCTTGGCCGTTTCCATCGTGGCAAACCCTGTTATCACGATGACTTCGGTCTTTGGAGAACGACTTTTTGCTTCGCTTAGTAGCTGCATGCCATCTATGCCCTTCATCTTGAGATCTGTGATGATGATGTCGTAATTGACTTGTTTGATCTGTTCCATCGCTTCGGAGCTTTGTATAAAGGCATCGACTTCATAGCCTTGTTTTTCAAGCGCTGGTTTCAGTCGCTTGCAAACAATAGGCTCGTCGTCGAGTACCATGATCCTTAGTTTGGCGCCGTTCATCTTGTCCTCCTCACATGAGCGATTGCGCAAGGTGGGCGTGTCGGTTGAAGAATTCTTCGACAAATTTAGGAATATCGTGGTCAGTTCGCAGCCGAATGTCCAATTGGCGGGTGAACCCAATTAAGGCACCGATGACCTTCAGGCGCTCCTGAATTTCTTCTTTCGCGAGATGTAGCAGACGAGCCACTACCAAATCGCCTTTAGTGATTGCGTTGAAATGATAGCTTGAAAGGATCTGAGCCAAGACTTGAGCCCTTCGCGAGCGCCGGGTTATGTCAGTAACTCCTCCCACGAATCTGAAATAAATGTGATTGTGCTGGGGGTCGTCGTGCATCCTGGCATCGATCAGGTTGTAGTGGTAACCAAGACGCAGGTGAAGGTTCAGGTACATCTTGCTGACAACCGCCAAGTTGATTCCTGCAGCCGAGACCCCTGCACCGGCGGCGTCCCAGCTTCTGGTGAGGCTGGCCATCAAACCTCTGAAATCCACATCGATGGGCTCGGTGCTCCACACGTCTTGCAGAGAAATCCCTTCCCATAATGCTCGAAGAGGTAGAGATTCGATTTGATTAATTCTGACCTTATCGCCAGTGGTCTCAGGAGCGATTCCGTCTCCGAGGTCCAGAATCCTTAGGCCGATTGGGACATCGGAGACCAGGGTCCAGACCTTGGTACCCTTGAAACGCCGCAGGAACCTGGGTAGATCCATGAGTTCCTGGACGGCCTTTTCATGGATAAACCTGATCAGATCATGGACCGAGGTGCAACCTCTGGGCACAAACTCTGAGGATTGAGGATCCACGAGATGGAGCTGAGCAATACGTTTGAGGAGGCGACGCAATAGACGGAACTCGGGAGATTCCTCGAACACCATCGATTGAAGGTATTCATATCGAAGCAGTTCCTTTACCTGTCCGGCATAAATCACCCTGTGGGGCGTGTCCAAAGTGATTTCCATTCCATCATGAAGAATTTCGGTGACGCCGTCCACGCTGACCAACGCCGGCACTCGAAACTCCCGTGCGATTGTGGCAAGATGCCCCGCGGCAGAACCTCGTTCAGCGATGATAGCCGCCGCCTTGGGAACAACTTGCGCCAACCACGGCGCAGTGAACCGGGTGACAAGGACTGCTCCCTCCGGGAAGTTCTTCATGTCCTCGTTACTGTGCACCGTGTACACTCGACCACACCCAACCCCTGTGTGCGCTACCACACCCCTGTCTTTGACAAGTACCGTATACGCGGAACACGATTCGCAAATATCCTCGGCGTTCTCCTCATTGGATGCGGGAATGACTAGACGCCGAGATTGAAGAATCCAGCAATTTCCATTTCCGTCTACGGCCCATTCTATCTCCTGAGGCCGTTTGAAATAGCGTTCCAGAGTCAGCGCCCATTTCACGAGACTATTTATGGTCTTCTCGGAAATGGACGACTCAGTTTGCAGATGCTCGTCGAGTGGTATTTCTTCCTCCCCGCCGCCCTTCACCGATCGGACCGACATCTGCTTTCTGGCCACGGTCCGTGATCCGATCCGAAACGGAGAGTGCTTTTCCACCACATACCGGTCTGGAGAGCTCTTGCCCTCCACTACAGTTCGCCCCAAACCGAATGAGGCGTAGATGACCAGGTGACCCGGCTCCGATTCCTCGACATTCGCTGTTTGGATTACTCCGCTTGCCTGGCTGGGAATCATCTCCTGGCAGAGCACCGCCATCGCGGTCTCTTCCCCCATCATTCCCATGCGGAGCCGGTAAGTTAGGGCCTCCGGAGAATAGAGGCTGGCGAGAACCTTTTTGTACGCCTCCGGTACCTGTTCCGGCAGCACATTCAAGACGGTTTCGTGAAGTCCTGCAAATGACAAGTCGCCGTCTTCGCCGTATGCGCTGCTTCTTACCGCCCAGGAAGTGCTGGTCCTTTGTGCGTATTTCATGATTTGCCGGGCCAAGTCTTGAGGGATTATGCCGGCCAATATGCTGTAACGTATTTGACTGGCGGCCTGACTCAGTTCCTCTTTTCCCGAAATCCACGCCTCTAACTTTGAGTGTATTCGTTCCTCAAGATCGTTGTACGCCAAGTATCTATGGTAGGCTTTGGCTGTGATCACAAAACCTGTAGGCACAGAAATGAGGATTTTATTGGCGATTTCGGCTAGGGTGCCGGCCTTTCCTCCTATAAGCTCCGGGTTGTCCAGAGGAGCATCTTGCAAGGGTATTGTGTAAGGAGCGTCGGCCAAGGGCAGACGCCCTCTGAGTTCTGTTTCCATGGGCAGGAAGACTCTGTCGAGGCTGTCGTATAATTCATAGTACCGGTTCGAGGAAATGAGGTTCAGACCTTTGACCATTCGTAGTAACAGGTCTTGAAGCTCGTGGACCGTGTCGGATAGATACTTGCGGTCAAAAATGTAGTCCCCGCCCGATTTCTCGCCCAAATCAGCGATGAGTTCCATGGCTCGTTGATGATTGTGCAGCAATGCCTGAAACTGTTCAAACACCTGCGGAAAGGCCACGAGATCTCGCTTTCGGGAAAAGAACCGATCCGCCAGTTCTTTTACGCCTGACCACACGTCATGTTCTCCTTCGCACCCGCGTGCTGCCGGTGAAGAGTTCAGACGCACGCATAGCCATCAGTGGGCACCTTTACTACTTAAGAGAAAACCGATGGCAAACCCCGTTATGATGGCAATCATCACGGCCGCCAAGCCATAGAGCATCGCGTGTTGATAAGCCAGTGCAGCAAGAAATCCCGTCAATCCCTGCATGTCCACGTGTAGGTCTGATGATCTCTGCTCCACTAATTTTCCATTGTTTAGGACCGACATTACTATGTGATAGTTCCCCGGTGCTATGTTGCTCGGGAGCATCAAGCGCCCTTCAACCTTTGAACCATCTTCCGAAGAGCCGACCAGCTTGAGTGATTTTGGGAAAACGCCATACAACCCTTCGCTTTCCTTAAGCTTTACAAACTGATCGAAGAGAGAATCGGCCCCTTGTCTG
>DATJPW010000163.1:0-3323 GCA_035506215.1 Desulfomonilaceae bacterium | reverse complement strand
AGGATCTGAAAGTCTTCGGGGTACATTTCGACAACTGGTTCAGCGAACAAACGCTCCATGATGCCGATGCGATTCAACACACGATTGACGCCCTGGCCGCCCGCGGCTTTGTTTATGAAAGTGATTCCGCCAGGTGGTTTGGAAGCACCGTTTTCGGCGATGAGAAAGACCGGGTGGTGATTCGCTCAAACGGGGTCAGCACTTATTTTGCAGCCGATTTGGCTTATCACAGGGACAAGTTCAAACGGGGGTTTGACACCGTTATCGACATTTGGGGGGCCGACCATCACGGCTATATGGAACGAATGCTTGCAGGCGTGCAGGCGCTCGGGCGCAAGCGGGACGACCTGAGAATCATTTTGGTCCAACTCGTCAACCTGCTGCGCGCCGGCAAACCGGTTGCCATGTCCACGCGTGCCGGGGAGTTCGTAACTCTGCGGGAAGTCATTGACGAAGTGGGCACGGACGCTGCGCGCTTCATTTTTCTCACCCGTCGCTCAGACAGCCAGCTCGATTTCGATCTGGATGTCGCCAAAAGCCAGAGCAATGACAATCCGGTCTATTACGTGCAATATGCTCACGCTCGGCTTTGCAGTGTTTTTGAAGTGGCGAAAGAACGCGGTATTGAATACCATAGACCTGATGGGAACAATCTCTCCTTTTTAAAGAGCCTGGTTCTTCCCGAGGAACTGGCCATCATCAAGTTGCTGGGTGAATATCCGCATGTGCTGGCCAAGTGTGCAACTGCTCTAGAGCCGCATATTATCCCCTATTACCTGCACGAACTCGTGTCGATTTTTCACAGCTATTACAATCATAATCGCATCCTCGGCGAAGACCCGGAATTGACGCAGGCCCGCCTGGCTATGGCCGATGCGATCAGGATAGTCATTCATAATGCCATGGACTTGCTTGGAGTGAGCGCACCCGAGAAGATGTGAACCAACTTGGTTGACGAGGATACGGCTCGATGGCCCGCCAGGACAAAGACGACATCGAACAAGAACAGACCGAAACAGTCAAGAAGCCGAAACGCTACCGGTTCGAACTCGGCTTCAAGGAACTGTTTTTCTATACCTTCGGCCTGCTCCTTGCGCTTTCCTGGATGTTCGTTTTTGGGATTCTTGTTGGAAGAGGAATTCCGCTGGTGAGCTCTGACGAAATTTCGTTGCGCGCTCACCTGATGCGCTTTCTTGGCCTCGGGAAGCAAGCCGCCCAGCAGACTCAACCCGAGGCTCCGGAAAACTATGACAGCCCGAAAGATATGCTCAAAGCCCTTGATTATTATGAGGTCTTGACCGGAAAGAACGAGCCCGGCACTCCGACCTTAAGGCCCTTGTCGCCAGTGCCCGCCCCGACGACGAAACAGGCCGTTCCTGAGGTTCCGAATCCGAAAACGAAATCCCCTCCGGGGGCGCAAGCTCGCTCCTCTATGGAACCGGCTGCTAGGCCGTCACAGCAAGTCTCTTCGAACGAACCGGGCCCCCCCGAGAATGCTTCCGAGCACTTCAGCCTGTTGGTTTCCTCTATGAAGGATGCCGACAATGCCCAACACCTGGTCGAACAGCTCCGTTCCAAAGGCTATTCGCCCCGGATCGAGACGCTTAACCTGAGCGGCAGCGGCCGATGGAACCGCGTCCTGATCGGATTCTTTGCCAATCGCGAGGAAGCCTTGCGCTTCGCCGCCGAATTCAATCGCAAAGAGCACATGGAAGGATTGGTGATTCGCGAAGCACAATGATGCTCTCGCCGAATTGACAGGAGTCCTCATCCTGGTTATATAAGTAGTAAGAATCGTTAATAAATGTGCCCTGTTGCCACTGGTCTGCTGCGTTACTCGGGGCTGCTTTTCCCCCTTGAGGCGGGAATTCCGAGAATGTGCGTTTCACCCCTTACCTGCAACGTTTTGGGAAAAGAAAGGAGGACGTGCCATGAAAGCAATTAACAAGATCCTGTTTCCCGTCGATCTCTCTGAGGTATCTTCAAAGCTGGCTCCTGAAGCCATCGGCTTCGCTCAGAAATTCAATGCCGAAGTGCACCTGCTCTTGGTCGCCGGCAGCTTCGAGAAGTTTAAGACCTTTTATATCCCCCATCCCTCCCTGCAGACCTTTGGCGACGAAGTGTTAAAGGGCGGTCGGCGCAGGCTGAAGGAATTTGTGGAAGAGTTTTTCAGTGAATACCCGAAGTTAAAGACCGCCGTCGTGCAGGGAGACCCCGCGGAAGAAATCATTAAGTATATCTCCTCTGAGAAAGTCGATCTGGTTATCATGGGCACTCATGGCAGGAAGGGGCTTGATCGGATCTTGTTCGGCAGCGTCGCCGACCGCGTGGTGAAAAATTCCCCGGCGCCCGTTCTGACCATCAACCCGTATCGGCAAGTTTAGCGGTGATCAGTGCAATGTGATGAGTACTAAAAAAAGATTGGCCGTGGTCTTATTTGTTTTGGTTTCGTGCGTCGGTTGTGATCAAGCCACTAAATCGGTAGCCAAGTCGTTGTTGGCAGAAGTCGAAGTATGGTCGGTTCTGGGAGACGGCGTTCGTCTTCAACTCGCCCATAATTCGGGTGCGTTCCTAAGCCTTGGGGCTTGGCTGCCTGAGGTCTGGCGGCAGACATTTCTCATGGGTGGCGTTGGTGTCTTGCTGCTGGGTATGTTGGGCTATGCTTTGTTATCCGAACAGCCCCGCCCGGTTGGAGTCTTCGCCATGGCGCTGCTCTTTGCGGGCGGTGTCAGCAATCTCGCGGACCGCTTTGTGTATGGCGGCAATGTGGTGGATTTCATCAACATCGGCATTGGCTCTTTGCGAACAGGTATCTTTAATGTTGCGGATATTTGTATCACTGTCGGAGTGTTCATCCTTGTGACCGGTGAGTTTACCGGCAGGATGAAGAACTCGTAACCATAGTCTTCTAGCCAACCATTAAAGCATTGGGCTTGTCTGCTTCCTCACATGAAACAGCAAGCTGCCCCAGTTTCTCTATTCCCCTCTCGATCTCCTGGTTCCAGATTCCGTTGCAGGTAAGGCGAATGAAATTCCTATACTTATCAAACGTGGAACAAATCAATCCCGGCACAACACCAATGCCCTGTGCCCGGGCCCGAAAGAAATAGTCCCTGGAATCCACATGCTTGGGCAGTTCCACCCAAAGTATGACTCCACCGGTAGGCCGCGTGACCTTGGTCTCCGGGGGAAAATATCGGCACACCGCCAACTGCAGAGCCTGCATCTGTTTTTCGATGGTTGCTCGAAGCCTTTTTAAGTGCCGCTCATACTTCCCGGTCCGCAAGAATTCAGCGATAGCCACTTGCGATGGACTTGCCGTA
>DATJPW010000162.1:0-50693 GCA_035506215.1 Desulfomonilaceae bacterium | reverse complement strand
AAGACACCCACAAACGGAGATATGAGCGCCGGGATCGGCCAGACTAACCACTCTGATGCCGGTCCGAATCTTAGTACCATGGCACTGCTGAGTATGCCGAGCGCAATGCCGAAAAGAAAAAGCACGAGAAGGAACGGGACGAGCATGAGGCCGTAGGCGAAGAACGAGAGTCCGAACAGCGAAGTCGCCAGGACAAGCATCACGATAAGCCCCACGGAGCTCGTTGCAATAGTCGAAAGCACAAGGCCGCCGACATACTCGGATATTGAGAGCGGTGTCGCAAAAATATTGAGGAAGTTGCGTGACCACACGTCCTCGAGAAACGTCAATGCCACTCCTTGCATCACACGAATAAAGAAGTCCCAGAGCAGAACCGCTCCAAGGAGCGTCGGAACGAAATCGAAGCCGGCCGAGCTGATGGCATTGAGGTATCTGGTGAGGAAACCCCACAGCACCATGTCAACGGCTATCCACGCGAAGATCGGTAACGCCCGTGCCGGACTCTGCCGCATCAGATAAAAATACCGAAGGACTATGGCTCCCGTGCGATTGAAATCCACTACAATTACCCGTGTTCCAGCGGAAGGGACTCGCGCGCAACGGCGATGAAAAGCTCCTCGAGAGTCTCCTTGCCATGTTCGCGACGCAAAGACTTCGGGTCCCCTGAGAGCAAGATTTTCCCTCGAGAAAGGAACAGCACTCGGTCGCAAACGTCTTCGACTTCGTACATGTTATGTGAGGTCCAGAGCACACCGGCTGAAGCCCGCTCGGCAAACTCGCAAATCTGCGTACGTATTGCGCGAGCCTTTTCAGGATCCAGTGATGCAGTCGGCTCATCGAGGAGCAGTAAATGGGGGCTATTGAGCATCGCCTTGGCGAGACATGCGCGTGTCTGCTCTCCCGAAGAGAGAACGCCGCACCTCACGTTCCGAAAAGTCTCGAGGTCGAACTGTTTGAGCAACACTTCGATGCGCTCCGACAAGTTCCTCACTCCATAGAGGAGGCCAAAAATGCGCAAATTTTGATATACGGTCAAATTCCCTGGCAAAGGAGAGTAGACCGCCGCGAAGTTTGTGTGCTCCAGCGCCTGGGAACGGTGTGTCGATATGTCCAGCCCTTCGATAGTGACGGTCCCCCCGCTCGGTTCAAGAACCCCTAGAATCAGGTTTATGGTCGTGGTCTTGCCTGCTCCGTTGGGACCCAAAAGGCCTACTATCTCATTGCGGCCCACATCGAAGCTAATGCCATCCACAGCTACGGTTTTACCGTATTCCTTGCGCAAATCCTTGACAGAAAGCACCTTTGACATCATCGATTTACTCAATAGCGGTGATGATTACCGGCAGCCAAAACTTACAACGCACTGTACCAAAAAATTTCCGGGGGCTGCAATCGCCATTCTTGGAAAAAATTACGTTGAATACTTATTTGGCGCAGATAAAGGCGATGAGCTGCCCCCCAATAATCGGTCCAGGTTCCGAGTTAGTATAGTGTAAAACCGGACTAAATAGAGAAGGCCCTCTTCAAGGAGCAAAGCGCGCTATACCTGCGACTCAACAAATGGTACATAAACTGGAGTAGGCCGGTACGGCAATGGACAACAGGGTTGCATCATGAGAATTCTTAGCCGACATTTGAGCTTTCTTTTCTTGGAGCGGAACAAACTACGGACACGAGGAGATCACTAGTATGGGTGACGCAATTTCTCGGGCCAAAACCTTACTGAAAGATTTCAAGGGAGATACTTATGCCTTCGGCTTTGATGTATTGGATCAGATAGGGCCTTTTGCCGCAGCTTTGACGAACCGTTCCGACGCGGGCACGAAGGCCATGTTTATAGGACCGGTACAGAGCCGCTGGTTTACACCCTACAAGGATCGTGTGCTTGGTTATTTGACAAGGGCGGGTCTGGAGATAGTTGATACAGTCACAGGCGCCAGCCCAAATGCGCCGTTTGTAGACGTCTACCGAATTCACTCTCACATCATGCACAAAAAACCGGATTTGCTGGTCGTTATGGGAAGCGGCTCCAGCATCGATGCAGTGAAAGCGGCTGCCGTGCTGGCAACTCTGGGTGATATCACTCCTGAAATTGATCCGTTGTTCGGAGTTGGCAAGGTCACCGAAATCTGTCGGCAGACCGGCCGTACGATCATGCCTGTCTTAGCGATAATGACAGCGGCCAGTTCCGGGGCTCACTTGACAAAGTATTCCAACATCACCGATCCTGCGAAGGGCCAGAAAAAGCTCATTGTAGATGAGGCCATAGTACCTCCCAGGTCTGTTTTCGATTACAGAGTTACTGTGACCCAACCTGCATCCCTGACTCAAGATGGGGCTCTTGACGGCTGCGCCCACTGTCTGGAAATTTACTACGGCGCCCAAGGCGGTGCCGAGGCGAAAGCCCGGGAAGTAGCGGAAGTAGGGCTGGATCTGCTGGTGTCAGGGTTAGACGAATTGAGGAAGGACGCTCAAAGCCTCGACGCGAGGATGAAACTGGGGCTGGGAACCGATCTTGGAGGTTACGCCATTATGATCGGCGGTACCAGTGGAGCTCACCTCAATAGCTTCTCCTGGGTGGATGTTCTCTCCCACGGCCGCGCTTGCGCTCTCATGAACCCGTACTACACGGTTTTTTTCGCCCCCGCGATTGAAGACAAACTAAGGATTGTTGGGGGCATCTACAAGAAGCATGGTTACATTGAGGTCGATCTCGACAACCTCAAAGGACGCGATCTAGGTGTGGCTGTGGCTCAGGGCATGGTCTCGCTGAGTAAGGCCATAGGATTTCCCACTAAGCTGACGGACGTGACCGGAATCACCGAAGCTCATGTTGCTCGTTGTTTGGAGGCTGCAAAAGATCCTCAACTGGAGATGAAGCTTCTGAACATGCCTGTGCCTCTGAGGGCGGATCAGGTTGACGAATATATGGGGCCGATCCTCCGGGCAGCCTGGGAAGGGCGCTTTGAACTGATCAAAAGCCTGGGATAGGAACGTTGGAGATGAATATAATTCCGAAGAAAAGCTGCGGGATGGTTTGATCCCCCCAGCGATTTCTCGATGATATGTTCAGGAGTGCAGCATGAAATATCTCATGGATTACGGGCGGACCGGATTAGAGTTGGAGTTGCCCGACCACTGGGATGTCACCGTAATCGGAAAGAAACCGATGCCGGCCCTGAAGGACCCGGCCGCTGCTATGGTCGAAGCCTTGATGCGGCCGGTAGGTTCGAAGAGGCTCGCTGAAGAAGCCGAAGGACATTCCAGTGCTTGCATCCTCATTTGTGATGTCACACGGCCGGTGCCGAACGGGTTGATCCTTCCCGTGGTGATCAGGGAGCTGCTACAAGCGGGTCTCGACGCTCAACAAATTACAGTAATGGTAGCCACAGGTTTGCATCGTCACAACGAAGGAGCCGAACTTCGAGATGTCGTAGGAGATGACTGGGTGCTCGAAACTGTCAAAGTGGTTAATCACTTCGCGCGAAACGATGCGGACCATGTGTCCCTGGGGCTGACTTCCAGAGGCACGCCCATCAAACTCGACCGAAGATTCGTGGAAGCGGATTTGCGTCTCATCACCGGGCTTGTCGAACCTCATTTTATGGCTGGTTACTCTGGTGGGCGCAAGCTGATAGTTCCAGGAGTGGCGCACGCGGACACTATCACTCGTCTTCACGCGGCTACGTTTCTAGAATCTCCGTCTGCTGCTAACTGCATACTTGACGGCAATCCATTGCACGAGGAGCAACTGGAGATCGTCAGGCTGATTGGCGGCGCTTTGGGTGTCAACACCGTTATCAACGAATTCCGGCAAACATGTTTTGTCAACTTCGGCGATGTCATTGAAAGCCATCACGTTGCGGTGGATTTCATGAAGAAATACGGCGAGATAGTTATGCCGCGCCGTTTTGGGACGGTTATTACAAGCTCGGCAGGATACCCTCTCGACAAGACTTACTATCAAACGATAAAAGGCATGGTAGGGCCTATGGATATCCTTGAACCTGATGGAGATCTTTTCATCGTCTCCGAGTGCTCCGAAGGCATGGGTTCCCCCGATTATGTGGAAGCACAAAGAAGACTGGTTGCTGTCGGACCTACCAAATTTCTTGAGGAATTGCGACCAAAAGGAAACGCAGCTATTGACGAGTGGCAAACCGAGATGCAGCTCAAACCAATGCGGATAGGGACTATTCGTCTTTTCACGCAGGCTCTTAAGGAGCAAGATCGAGAATTGACTGGTGTTGAGACTTTCACGGATCTCGACCGCTTCCGCCAAGCTATTCGCAAAAGCGTCGAACGTTCAGCGGATAGCGCTGTGGCTATCATCCCTGAAGGTCCGTACGTCATACCTCTTTTCCATGGGGACGGAAAAGGGCCGGTATCGCCTTAGTACGGAAGAGAATTCTAAACGGTCAAGATATGACGCGGCGTATGATAATCCGGCAAACGATTCCAGCGATCACATTCCCAGGTAAGCTTTGCGGACAAGGTCGGATTGAGATAACTCACTCCCTGTACCTTCCATAACGATGCGACCGGTCTGCAGGACATAGGCCCGGTGACAAACCTTCAATGCCTCAAACACGTTCTGTTCCACCAAAAGCACGGTGACACCTGCCCTGGTGATGCGCTCGATGGTACGGAAGATTTCCGTGATCAGTATCGGCATCACCCCTAGGGATGGTTCGTCGAGCATGAGCAAATCAGGCCGGGACATGAGGCCACGGGCGATGGCCACCTGCTGCTGTTCGCCTCCGGAGAGCGTGCCGGCACGCTGGTCCGCGCGCTCCTTGATCCAGGGGAAAAGACGCAACACCGTGTCCATGCTTTCGGCAATCTGCTCCTCGGAGTCCACTGTGTAAGCGCCCATCGCCAGGTTGTCCTGAACTGAGAGGCGGGAAAACAGCCGGCGTCCTTCGGGCACCAGAGAGATCTTCATTTTGACGACATCGTAGGGCGGCCGGCCGGAAATTACCTTGTCGTTCAGGCGAATCTCGCCTTTAATAGGTTTGAGCAGTCCCAGAATGGTTTTGAGCAGCGTTGTCTTGCCTGCGCCGTTGGAACCGATCAAGGAAACAATCTCGCCCTTGTTGACCTGAAACGAAACATCCTGGAGTGCCAGAAGTCCCTTGTAACCCACCGATACGTTATTGACGGACAGCATTGTACCCTTCTCCCAGGTAAGCGCGAATGACGTCGGGGTTTGCCACTACTTCTTTAGGCGAGCCCTCAGCGATCTTGTAGCCCGAATTAAGCACGATCACCCGGTCGGAAAGTTCCATCACCGCTTCCATGACATGCTCTACCACGACTACAGTTAACCCGTTCGCTCGCACTTTGCGGATCAGCTCGATCATTTCTCGCAATTCCACCCGCGTGAGTCCGGCCATGGACTCGTCCAGCATGAGGAGTTCAGGTTCCATTGCCAAAGCCATGGACAATTCCAGCCTCTTTTTGTCAGAAATGGTCAGCTCAAGCGCGTTGTAATCTCTCTTCTCGATCAGGCCCGTGAACCTGAGCACTTCCTCGGCCTTTCCGCGTACCTCGGAAACACTCGTGAATCGTAAGAAAGCACCGGTCATCACGTTTTCCAGCACCGTCATGTCGCTAATGACCTGCACGATCTGAAATGTGCGCACGATGCCGAGCTTACTTATGACATGCGGTTTACGATTTGTAATGTCTCGGCCCTTGAAGAAGACTCGACCCTTGTCCACGGGATGGAACCCGGTGATGCAGCTGAAGAGCGTGCTCTTGCCTGCCCCGTTCGGCCCGATGATACTGATAATCTCCCCCTGGTTCACCTGGAAGGAGACGTCCTCATTGGCACGCACGCCACCAAAGTATTTGCTGACGCCCTGTACATCCAGTAGCAACGAAGCGCTCATTTGCCTTTCCCTGTCAAGCTGCTTATGGAGCCCCATACCCCATTAGGCAAGTACATGGACATGATGGTGATCAGGGTGCCATAGACAATCATGTCCACACCTGTGCCCTTGTAACCCAGCCAAGCTCTGCTGTATTCGGAGAGTGTGATCAAGATGGCCGCTCCGACCACAGGCCCCAGCACCGTGTTCGCTCCGCCCAGCATTGCCACCAGCACGATCTGGACGGAAATCGCCAGGATCATCACGCTCTCCGGGTCGATGTAAAGGATGTATTGAGCATAAAAGGTACCAGCCATCGAAGTGAGAAAGGCGCTGATCATGATCGCGTACAGGCGGTAGCGGACGACGTTGACTCCCAACACATGGGCGACGTCATGGCTCTCCTTGATAGCCCTCAAGTAATATCCCATCTTCGATGTGGACACCCAGTAGCAGACCGCCACGGCCAGTAGCAGGAACGCCAGCATAATGTAGTAGTAAGGCAGCTTGGAGGAATGAAACATGAAATTGGCCAGCGATTCCTTCAGCATGGGGATGGTGAGCCCTTCTGCCGCACCAACCGTTTGCCAGTTGTTGAAGACGATGCGAATAATCTCGGCGAAGGCGATGCTGGCAATGGCGAAGTAGTGTCCTCGCAGGTTGGAGCAGGGATAACCAATGGCTGCGGCCAACAGGGAAGCAATGATCCCACCTGCCACCAGACCGATCCATGGGCTCACATTGAAAGTCAACAGCAGGTAGGAAGAGGTATATGCCCCGATCCCAAAAAAGGCCACCTGCCCGAAAGAGAACATCCCCGCGTAGCCGCCCATCAAGTTCCAGGCCACTCCGCACATGGCAAACATGAAAGTGAGGATCATGACATGCTGGGCGAAGGGTGAGGCGATCACCAGCGGTAAAATGATTAACACAGCCAGCACGCCTACGCCCAGGGACAGTTTTTTGACGTTTGTAGTATCCATTTCTACCATCCCTTCAGCCCTTGCGGCCTGATCCAGACAACGATCAGATACATGGCGAAAACGATGGCCAGCTTGTAGGCAGGGTCAAAGACATATCCGCCCAATGTCTGGACCACTCCCACCAGGATGCCCGCAATAAAGGCGCCCTCGATGCTGCCGAACCCACCCAAAGCAACTATGCAAAAGCAGGTCAGACCAAACGTGCCGCCTACGAAAGGATAAATATAGTAATGGGTCGCGAGCAATGCCCCGGCCACACCCACCAGCCCCGACCCGATGCCAAATGAAAGCGAGTTGATGCGCTCTGTGTTGATGCCCATAATCAAGGCGGCTTCACGATCCATTTCCACTGCGAGGATAGCCTTGCCGATACGAGTATTTCGCAGGAACCAGAAGACCCCAAAGGAGGTGATAACGCTGCCGATCGAGGTGACAAACTTGGGGATGCTTAGTTTGATTCCGGAAATGTCCCACGTGCCTGACAGTAGTGTGTGCTCGATGGAGCGAAAGTTGGGAGTCCAAATTAGGGCCGCGAAATTCGCAATGAAGATGCTGATACCGAAGGTCACCACCAATTGGGCCAAGGCAGGTCCTTGCATCACCTTGCTGATGATAAACCGATAGATAAACATGCCAAACAAGAAAAGAGCTACGGCGTTGACGGGTATCGAAAACAGCGGATCCATACCTGCCATCACATATAGCCAGTAAGAAATGAACATGCCGATCATCAGGAATTCGCCGTGCGCGAAGTTGAGCACGTTCATGACACCCCAGACCAGGGTAAGACCGATTGCCAACAACGCATAGACGAGACCGATTAGTACGCCGTTAACCAGTTGCTGTGCTAGTTGCTCCATATGTGAACACTCCGAGTCATCCGTTGCTGGAGGCCGGTAGCTTCCAGCAACGGTCTGGTTTTGGGTCGCGGTTACTTACGGTCTTTCCATGGCGGGAACGGCCACACCACGTCACGACTGGCAGCATCGAACGGCCAGACGGTATAATAGGCCTCATCCATGATTTGCACGAGCATGGCGGAGGCGTAGATGTTCTGGTGGGATTTTGGATCGAACTGGATGCCTTTCCAGGGATTGATAATCTGATCGCCAGGAATGTTTGTTTCCAGAAGCGCCTTCACGACAGCTTCAGGTTCCGTAGATTTGGCACGGTTGAAAGCATCGGCCAGAACAAAGGGCGCCGAGAAGCTTCGGGCGGTGTTCTCTCCCATGGGAATGTTGTACTTCTTCCGATAGAGGTCCGCGACCTGCCCCACCATTGGCTTCTTTTTGGCCAGGTCTAGAGCGAACGTGGAGCGCACCAGAAAATAATTGCCGTCCGCCTTGACCGTGGGCAGATAGTCGGACTCAACGTAGCCCGCCATGGTCAAAAAGCCTTGAGGCACCAGGTTCATCTCCTTGAATGTCTTTGTGAAGAGAATCGCGTCGGTAATGTAGGCCGCGTGCATCACGACGTCCGGTTTGGCCGAGATGATCTTGCCCACCTCGCTGGTCACGTCGCTCGCGTTCGCAGGATACGCAAGGTCAGCCACGACATCATACCCGAACTCCTTGGCGTAAGTTTTCTGCATCTTGGCTACGTTCGCCCCAAATTCAGTGTTCTCGTAGACTATAGCGACGGTCCTGACTTTCTTGCCCGTCTTGGCCTCGAGGTCCTTCAGGAACTCGAACTGGTTGCGGGCCATCGTCCCGTCATGAGGTGATACGCGGAAGAAGTACTTGAAGTCTCGCTCCGTCAGGGTGGGCGAAGACGAGTCAGAGCAGACGTAGGGGATCCGCAATCTCTCTGCCGCCTGGCTCGCAGTCTTGGTCACTGAACTCTGATAGGCTCCGAGGAGGGCCACAACCTTCTCCTGGGTAATCAGTCGTTCGGCCTCGGCCAAGCCATTCTTGGGATCGCCCTTGGTATCCGCGTAAATGACCTCGATCTTGGCTCCGCCCAGATTGGGGATACCCTCCTCCTTGGCAAAGGGAAGGTTCAGGTCGAACTTGCCGTTGATTATCTCAACCGCCAAGTCGACGCCACGCTTGCAATCCATGCCGGTGGCGGCTAGGTTGCCCGTGAGCGGGTAAACAGCGCCTATCTTGATTACCTTCTGCTGGGCCGCGGCCTGACCGACTCCCAGCGCCAGAGCCAGGGCAAAAACTGCCAATACCATCGTAACCCTTCTCATCTTCATGTTTTCTCCTCGCGTTCCGGAGCCGCCACGCTGCAGCGCGACCGCTCTTGAATTGAAGGTTAATGCTGCTCGGCACCGAGAGCCTCTCCCGGCACCGGTTACACGACCGTCATTCCGGCTTCCACCGGAATGACGTGATCTGCTTAGGCGAATCGGCCGTTATTTTTGACATTTTCCATAATTCCCATATCACTTGCGAATGCTCGCCTGCTTCGTTGTTCACCAGTTTCTCATACCACGGCACCGATGTACCACGGATGGAACTCCCACTGTCCCTGGCATGCCAGTTCACTTTTCGTCTTTTTGCCGGACGCAGTTTCCAAGATAAGGTCGAAAATCTGCGTTCCCATTTCCTCGACGCTCAGCCCTGCATCCAGGATCTGCCCGCAGTTTATGTCCATGTCAGCCTGCATCCGGCGGTATAGATCGCTGTTTGACGCGAGTTTGAGCGTAGGGGCAGGGACAGAGCCCAAGACAGTCCCTCGTCCGGTGGTGAAGGCGACGAGATGCACACCGCCGGCGATCAGACCGGTGACGGACACAGGATCGAAGCCGGGCGTGTCCATGAACACCAGACCCGGACCATTCACGTCCTCGGCAAAACCGACCACCTCCACCAGGTTTGTATTACCGCCTTTAGTAACCGCCCCGAGGGATTTCTCAAGGATGGTGGTAATGCCACCCGCTTTGTTGCCGGGTGTGGGATTGTTGTTGAGCTGGCTGCCATTGCGTGCCGTATACTCTTCCCACCACCGGATGCGTGCGACGAGCTGTTCACCCACCGCCCGGTTGATTGCGCGGCGCGTCAGAAGGTGTTCTGCGCCATAGATTTCAGGGGTCTCGCTGAGCGCAGCCGTACCTCCGTGGCGCACCAGCAAATCGGCAGCCGCACCCAGTGACGGGTTCGCTGTGATTCCCGAGTAGCCGTCGGAGCCGCCGCACTCCAGCCCCAGCTTGAGGCGGCTAACAGGAAAGGTGCTGCGCTTTACACGATCTGCACGCTCCAAAAGCTCTCTGACTGCGGCGACACCGTTTTCCACAGTGGCGTTGGTACCGCCCTCATCTTGGATAACCATGGTCCGTAGCCGTTCGTTGGGGGACAGTCCGGTCGCCTCCAGCAAGCAGTCCACTAGATTCTGCTCACAGCCCAGTCCTAGAATCAGCACGCCCGCGAAGTTGGGTTGCCGCGCGTATCCAGCCAGCGAGCGCTGCAAATACGTGATGGCATCGCCACCGGGCGTCATGCAGCAGCCGCTGTTAGCCCCGAGAGCCACCACCCCGTCCACGTTGGGATAACGGGACATGACCTCAAGGCCGAAACGCTGAGCGATCAGGTGTGCGGTGGCTAATGAACAGGTGACCGTCGAGACGATGCCAACGTAGTTGCGGATGCCGACCGAGCCGTCCGGTCGCAGAAACCCCTCAAAGGTACGCCGGGCACTGTCCGCAACATACTGAGTGGGCCGGGCGTCCTGGCTATAGGCATAATCACGGCTGAAGTTGTGCAGGGTCACGTTGTGGGTATGAATGTGCCGGCCGGGCTCGATGTCGTTCGAGGCAAATCCGATAATTTGGCCGTATTTGATAACCGCCGCGCCGGCTGGGATCAAACGCACGGCTGCCTTGTGGCCGGCCGCGATGTCGTCGAGAAGGATCACATCCTCGTTGGGAAGCTGCTCTCCGCGGCTCAGAGCTTTCAACGCCACCACTACGTTGTCGTCGGGGTGCAGCCGGATGTATGATCGGCCGGCATTTGTCATGAGGTCTCTTCTTTGTATGAAGTAGGCTTCATATTGCCTTCCTGTCATTTTTTTCGAGTCGCTCTCTTGCCGGCTCTGAGCTCGATTTCGAATAGAGCATTCATGTCCAGTTCGGTTCCCAAGTTCTGCTGGATGATGTCTGCAACACTTTTCAGGTGCTGCACCATTTTCTTCTCCGCTGCCGGAAGGTCTCTGGTGGCCAACAGAGCGGTTATTTCCCTGTGGTAATCAAGAGCTCTTTGAAGAGCGCTCGGTAGCTGATTTACCTCGGAGATGAACTCGTGGAGAAGATCGCTAATGGTCTCCAAAAATCGCACCAAAACCTGGTTTTGGCCCAGCCGGGCCAATTCAAGATGGAATGCTGTATCCAGCTTATTGAAATCTTCCACATCGCCCTTTTTCGAGGCCGCCGTTTGTTTGTCCAGAATGGCCCTGACGCCGTTGATCCCTTCTGTCGTCGCACGAAGGACGGCCAAACGGACGGAAGCCTTTTCCATGAAGAGCCTGGCCTCCAAAAATTCCCGCACCGTAGCCGAATCGAGAAGAAGGTGAGTAGAGAGAGAGCCTACGTAGCGGGCCGGAGAACTCACTTGCACCACCGTTCCCACTCCAGGTTTTGCCGCGAGCAGTCCCATGACGGTGAGTTTGTGGATGGCCTCCCGCACTGTGTTGCGGCTCACTGAAAGCTGTTCGGCCAGCAGATTCTGAGGGGGAAGTTTGTCTCCGGGTTTGAGGTCCCCTGAAACTATGCGATCGTGAAGAACTCGGAAAACCTCGTCTGATGTCGACATCCTATGTATGGCTGTAACGTTCACAGCTCAGGACACTCCTGATGTGGCAACAACAACGGGTTGAATGGATTTGGCCTGTTTGGCGCTGATTGGATAATATGATCATCCTACTATCTCGCCGGCGTGTCAACAAAAAATTCACCGTCATTCAAGGGCCATTCTGCAACGGACTATTTAACTCTGTGGCATCCGAATTCGCCCTTTACGTTGTCCTTTCCGCACAAACATTTTTTCGCGAACTAAAAGTAGGATCAGAGCGGCCTGCGTTGATGTCCGAGTACGACGTGTCGCCCTCGACCATTTTGGTTTAGTATAGGAGATTGCCATCTGCGGAACGCGGGACTGCGCTCCTGCAATGAGATAGACCGGCCCAGAGGCCGGTCGGATTGGGCTTAGAGAGCAGTTTTCAGTGCACCAGGCGAAGCCCTGGCAACGACTGTGAAGACAGGGAGAGCGCTATGGAGTTCGTCGCACAGCCTATAGGGATTATACGGTCTCCACTGAAAGACCGCAGCGAGTGTCCTCATCAAGGAAACGAAGGGGCGCCTGAAGCATGGGTCGAACTGGAACCCGAATATACTCAAGGGCTGGACGGCTTTGAAGCCGGACAGGAAATCGTGATCCTATCGTGGATGCATCTTGCTGATCGTTCTGTCTTACGTGTTCATCCGAGGGGTGACCAAAGCAAGCCACTTACCGGAGTTTTTCGAACTCGCTCAGCGGATCGCCCCAACCCCATCGGTCTTCACAGGGTGACAATAGTTGCCTTTGAGCCGCCATCGAGGCTTCTGGTAAGGCCCCTGGAAGCCATCGATAAAACGCCGGTGCTGGACATCAAGTGCGTATTAGACGACGGAACGTGAGTCGTTTTCCTGCTAACACACAGCCCGTCCCATCCGCGTGAACACCAGATTCGATAGAGCGTTGAGGCAATTCCCAAAGGAATGAGAGAAGAGAAAAGCCCTATAGCACACGGCGTGGGTCAGCTCCCTCGTTGTCGCCTCAACGTGACAGTCTCCCCACCAATACCCCAGTTGTCGGTATCGACCTCGTCGATTACCACCACGGTCGTAGCAGGGTTTTTGCCGAGGACACGAACCAGAAGGTCTGTCGCTCCCTTGATCAGTTCCGCCTTCTGTTCCTTTGTTGCTCCTTCACGTGTAATCCTGATGTTCACATAGGGCATGACGCTACCTCCCGGAGCTTAAGCATTTCATAACGGCGAGTATAATAATTTATGACATCTTGGAAAGCTAATGTGAATTTTCACAGCAAAGTTGTATTCTGGCAGAGTCAACTTCCAGACGAAGATCAAATACTAGCGCAGGTGAGAGAAGAATGAAATATCACAAAATAGCAGTGATCCCGGGCGACGGCATCGGTAAGGAAGTGATGCCGGAAGGGCTCCGGGTGATGGAGGCCGCTGCCCGCAAGTACGGAATCGGCATTGAGACAACGCACTTCAACTGGGCATGTGCGGACTACTATGTCAAGCACGGTCGGATGATGCCGTCCGACTGGTTCGATCAACTCAAGACATGTGACGCCATCTATTTTGGAGCCGTGGGCTGGCCGGAGGTGGTCCCGGACCATATCTCGTTGTGGGGTTCCCTGCTCAAGTTCCGCAAGGAGTTCGATCAGTACGTGAACCTGCGGCCTGTGAGGCTTATGGCAGGTGTGCCATGTCCTTTAGCCGGTCGCAAACCCGGTGACATCGACTTCTATGTGGTTCGCGAGAACACAGAAGGAGAGTACTCCGACATCGGTGGAAAAATGTTCACTGACACGGACCGAGAGGTCGTCTTGCAGGAATCCGTCTTTACCCGCAAAGGTGTGGACCGGATCCTGAAATACGCTTTCGAGTTGGCGCGGAACCGCCCGAAGAAGCACCTTACCTCGGCCACCAAGTCCAACGGCATGGCTATCAGTATGCCTTACTGGGACGAGCGAGTGGAACTGATGGCCAAGCAGTACCCGGATGTGCGTTGGGACAAGTACCACATCGACATCCTTGCGGCGCGATTTGTTTTGAGCCCGGAACGCTTTGACGTGGTAGTGGGTTCCAACCTGTTCGGAGACATTCTTTCCGATCTCGGGCCCGCGTGCGCAGGCACCATCGGCATCGCGCCGTCTGCCAATATCAATCCGGATCGAGTCTTCCCCTCAATGTTCGAACCGGTGCATGGATCCGCGCCCGATATCTACGGGCAGAATATTGCTAATCCCATTGGGATGATCTGGTCAGGGGCAATGATGCTCGGGTTCCTGGGAAATGGAGATGAAGCGCACACAGCCGCGCACGATGCCATTATCAGGGCCATCGAAGCAACGGTAATCGACGGACCTCGCACAAGGGACCTGGGAGGCAACGCGGACACCACAGAGGTCGGCCAAGCAATCGCAGCGGCCATATAGAAGCGATCGCAAGATCTGAGAAGCATTTGGAGGCACGCTGGAGGAAACCCCGCGCAGAACGCGGGACAAAAAGTTTCCCCCAGCACCCCCTTCAAAAACTCTCAATCATTGCAAACGCTTTTGCTTGCCAACATATTAGAGATTCAGCTTCAGCCCAGGTAGCAGTTTAGAAACTCAGAAGGAAAGCTTACATGAGTAATGAGCAAGCAATAAAGTCCATGACGGCCATCATGGCCAAATTTATCGACTACGTGGGGAAACATCTCCCGGACGATGTCATGGAAAAGCTCGGAGAGTTACGGGGAAAAGAGCAAAGCCAACTCGCGAAGATAGTTTATGATTCGATGTTCGAGAACCTGAAAAAAGCTGGAGAATTGAACCGACCTTGTTGTCAGGACACAGGCGTAATTCAGTTCTTCATCCGGGCAGGATCTAATTTCCCTTTGTTGGCCGACGTGGGGGACATTCTGGTAGACGCTGTCCGGGAGGCCACTTGTTCAGCACCGCTCCGTCACAATGCGGTTGAAACCTTTGTGGAAAAGAACACAGGGGACAATACCGGCACCCGTGTCCCGTGGATCGATTGGGAAATTCTGCCGCACGAGAAGAGTATTACGATTGACGTGTATATGGCCGGCGGCGGCTGCACCCTTCCCGGAGCGGCCAAGGTCCTTATGCCCGCCGCGGGATATGAAGGGATCGTCGAGTTCGTCTTTGACGTCATGACCTCGTATGGGGTCAACGCGTGCCCACCCCTGCTTGTCGGCGTCGGGGTATCCACCGCCGTGGAGACGGCTGCGATGCTTTCCAAGAAAGCGATTCTGCGTCCCATCGGCACGCGCCATCCCGATCCCAGAGCGGCTGAAATGGAGGCGCTTCTGGAAAATGGCCTCAACGACCTTGGATTGGGACCCCAGGGGCTCTCCGGCAACGCTTCGGTGATGGGCGTTCACATCGAATCTTCAGCGAGGCATCCGTCAACAATAGGCGTGGGCGTGTCAGTGGGCTGCTGGTCGCACAGGAGAGGGACAATCCGCATTAACGAAGACATGTCTTATGACATTTTTTCGCACAGGAAGGCAGCTCTATGAATAAGTCTCTAACGACACCAATCAACAATGAAGATATCGAGCATTTGACCGTCGGTGATATCGTCTTCCTGGACGGGACCCTGGTTACCTGCCGGGACGTAGGACATCGCAGGCTCATCGAATTGGGCATGGAATTGCCCGTCGATCTCAAAGGCCTCGCGATTTTTCACGCAGGACCGATCGTTGCGAAGAAGGATGGGGGATGGCAAATGATTTCCATCGGTCCCACAACCAGCATGAGGATGGAGAGATTCGAAAAGCAGTTTATCGAACGGACCGGCGTAAAATTGATCATAGGAAAAGGCGGAATGGGTCCGGAAACGGTGGAAGGATGTCGTCGCCATAAGGCGCTTCACGCTGTCTTCCCGGGCGGTTGTGCAGTATTGGCCGCCACCGAAGTAGAAGAAATCGAACGGGTGGAGTGGCTGGACCTCGGAATGCCCGAGGCTCTCTGGGTCTGTCGGGTGAAGTCTTTTGGTCCGCTCATTATATCCATCGATACCAAAGGAAATAATCTGTTCGAGCAGAACAAGGCAAGATTCAATGAAAGGAAAGGCCCTATAGTTCAAAGCATCTCACGTCGTGTCAGATTCATTAAATAGAGCAATTGCCAAGAATTTTGTCTGATTCGAGGTAGCCTTACACCGTTATTCCGGCGTAGGCCGGAATCCAGTCTTTTCAATATGTTCTGGACCCCGGCCTTCGCCGGGGTGACGGGTCACGACAAGGCCCTTATTTTTTGACATTTGCTATAACATCAAGCAATTTCGACTGAAGTCCGATTGTCAAAGTTTACGCGATAGAGACCATCGCAATCGGAGGGAATTACTTACCACTGAAACGGAACTCAACGCCATTGCCGCGGCAGCGAACACAGGATTGAGCAAGATGCCGAAAAAGGGATATAGCACGCCCGCGGCAATAGGTATCCCCAATATATTGTAAAAGAAAGCCCAAAACAGGTTCTGTTTGATAACCTTCATCGTCTGGAAGGACAATTTTATTGAGGACGGGACCAGGCGAAGGTCATCGCCGATTAGCGTTATATCGCCAGCCTCGATTGCCACATCGGTTCCCGCGCCCAATGCGATACCTATATCAGCCGCTGTCAAGGCAGGGGCATCATTGATGCCGTCACCAACCATTGCGACAACTTGACCGGACTGCTGCAGCCTTTTGATCTCAGCGACCTTTTCCCCCGGAAGCACTTCTGCCAGGACCATACGTATTCCCAGACGTTCCGCCATACCTTGCGCTATCTGCTGATTGTCGCCCGTAATCATGGCTACTCGAAGACCCATTGTCTCAAGCGCCTCAACTGTTTCTCGTGCAGTCTCCCTGGGTGTATCAGACAAACCGAGCAGACCCACCACCTTTCCTTCTTCCGCGACGAACACCGCTGTCTTTCCTTCAGACGATAGCCTCGATGCTTTCATTGCCAAACCGTTCAGCGGCATACCGCGATCCTCCATAAGACGCATGTTCCCCAGGAGTATTTCGCTGCCGTCGATGCGGCCTTTTGCTCCGAGTCCTGAAATTGCCTCAAATCTCTCCACCGGCAACGCTCGCGTTCCTGATCGTAGCCCTTTTTCCACGATTGCATGGGCAAGCGGATGCTCGGATATGGCTTCAATAGAGACGGCGAGCTGCAACAATCTCTCTGCCCCTATTTCATCTGCCGGCACAACATCCGTGACCTCTGGCTCTCCTCTCGTAAGGGTACCTGTCTTGTCAAAGACAACCGTGGTCAGGCGATAGGCCTTTTCAAGGGTCTCCCCGCCTTTGATGAGGATGCCCTTTTCAGCGCCCAATCCGGTCCCAACCATGATCGCAGTTGGGGTTGCGAGCCCCATGGCGCAGGGACAAGCAATTATCAGCACTGAAACAAAATTCAAGAGCGCCCGGCTGAAAATTGGTTCCGGGACCAGAAAATACCAAACGATAAAGGTGATTGCCGCTATGGAAAAAACAACCGGCACAAATATCGAAGCGACTTTGTCGGCAATCCGCTGTATGGGCGCCTTGGATCCTTGTGCGTCTTCCACGAGGCGAATAATCTGTGCCAGAGCGGTCTCCGCGCCAACCCGCTCGGCCCGGAAACGGAAGCTGCCGCTTTTGTTAATTGTCGCGCCGAAAACTTGATCCCCGGATTTCTTGGCAATAGGCATGCTTTCGCCGGTAAGCATGGATTCATCAACTGACGATTCTCCGCTTATTACCACTCCGTCTGTGGGGATTCTTTCCCCGGGCCGAACAATAATGACGTCACCGGGCAGAACCATGTCAATAGGCACCTCGGCTTCGACGCCGTCTCTGACAACTCTGGCATTCTTCGGTCTTAGCTCGATCAGTCGCTTGATCGCTGCCGAAGTCCTGCCTTTGGCCCTTGCTTCAAGGAATCGCCCAAGCAGAATCAGGGTTATGATCATAGCAGCGCTATCGAAATAGACGTGGGGCATAACCCCCGCGCTGGAAAAAAACGAAGGGAAGAACATCACCAGGGAAGAATAAAGGTATGCCGAGAGTGCGCCGACAGCCACCAATGTGTTCATATCCGAAGTTTTTTGCCGTGCCGCCTTGATGGCTCCGATGAAAAAGCGGCTTCCAACCCAGAAAACAACGGGGGTAGTCATCAGAAAAAGACCCGTAAGGAGCAGATTGGTGGGAATATCTCGAAGGAAGGGAAACAAGTGGGGCATCGATCCCACATGAATCAAGACGCTAAGGACAAAACCGAAAAGGAGCTTGACCTTCAACTCACTCAATTCTTTGCGGCGGGCAATTTCGAGAGGATCTTCCGATCCCTCACGAGCCAGACCGAGAAACTGATAACCCGCGTCTTGGAGTGCCTTCCTCAGGTCCGCGAGTGGCGGGAACGGCGCAAGGTGCACCAGCGTGGCTTTGGATGAGGCCAAGTTTACCGACGCGTCCTGGATCCCGGGAATTGCCTTGAGGGCTGATTCCACGCGACGTACGCATGCAGCGCAGTTCATGCCTCCCACTGAAATTGTCGTCTTTTGCACAGCGTCCGCGCCTGCCTGCGGCGTCTCTACGACTTCGTAACCAAGTTCCCCTATCTTGGCTGCTATTTCAGAGCTACTTACAGAGGCCGGATCGTATTCGACTCGCGCCTTCTCGGTGGCTAGATTCACCGAAGCGCTCTTGACACCTTCCATTGACTCCAGGCCGCGTTCCACACGCCGTACGCACGCAGCGCACGTCATACCGTGGATGCGGATGGTCTCTTCAATCAACTTCGTATCCTGCCTTTTCTATCTGGTCCTTCACGCGGCCCATATCAATCGGCCCATCATGATGGAGGGTAGCCCTGCCATTGCTGAGATCTACCTGAACGTCGTTCAGGCCGTCAATTTGCTCAAGCGCTTTACTGACGGCCATCACACAATGGTTACATGACATTCCTTTGATCTTAACCGTAGTGGTCATATCAGCGCTCCTTCTCGATAATTAATTTAGATAATTGCTAGAGCCTTATTCGGCGTCGGTGACATCCAACCTGCGCTTCCAGAAGGCCAAGACACCGCCTTTCCCAAAATTAAGTTGGACCAGTTCCCAGCCCTTAAGGCCGCGTGCATTAAGCGCTTCTTCGAGGGCCTGAGGCTCGTCAGCCGGAATCTCTTCTAATTCGCATTCACCCTGCTCCGAGCAGAAATAAACCATCTGCGTAAAAGCATCCGACTCATGCCGAGTGATCTCATATTCAAAACGTTCCATAACGACTCCTCTCACTGTAGCCCAGGTTTAGATTCCGCCATCCGTAAGAACGGCAAACGCACGCTTAAATAGAAAGTAATGCAGTCCTTGAGCGATTTCAATATGCGTGCACAAACAGCCGCGAGAAAACTTTCTCGGCGCATTTTTTCTAGACGCTCGATGGAGGCGCTAAAGCGTCGTCCTTGCCGGTGTTCCGGAGGAACACATGATAGTAAGCTGGTGATTTATCGCCGGTATAAAAGCCTGAATGTTGTCGGTTCGCTTTCCAGGCGACGAATCGCCGGGCTACTGTCTTTTCCGCAGTAGTACCGGCATGTTGCCGGTTATCGGCCTGGACCGGCGAGACGCCGGTCCTCCCAATCACATCGTAAAATTGTACCCTATGCCGGTATCCCGGGATTTAGCGCAATCCATCCCTTGAGTCCGTTAGAAATTCGTAGTGATTATTAATACATCTTTTCAGGCGTACTGGTCTCGAAGCTTGCCAAGGGACTGCAAATGGGCCTTTTCCTCGTCGGCTATCCTGTAGAGCACATCTTTAGCCTCAGAGCCTTCAATCTTGCCCACGAAACGCAAGTAAAGATCAAGCGCCTGAGTTTCAAGCATCATGGCCAGGTCCAGCAGCCCAGAGGTGGTTTCCAGGAATTGCCGATTCTTCTCGAATAATTCCTCGCCTTCAAAACCACCCTCCATAATCTTTTGGGACAAGCCGGCTTCAAAGGCTTCTCGATCAATTTTACCGGCGGCTATTTCGTGCAATGTGGTGAGGAGATATTGCTTGTGCTTTTCTTCGGCAGAAATGAGTGTCCCCAAAAGGTTTGATAGCGCCGGATCTTGGACAATACCTTTGATCTTCGTGTAAAAACCGCCCAGCCCCCGTTCCATAGCGTAGGCCAATTTGATGATCTCGCCAGGGGGCTCGTCACCACGCACCAAATCCAGATGTAATCCCACCGGCCCTTGGGCTGTTTCGCCTTCCCATGCACTTATGCCGCCCGAGAGGTTGTAAACCTTGGTAAAGCCTTGACCAGCCATCAATTGAGCCGCAACTCGGCTTCGCCCACCCACCGCTCAGTACACTATCACCGGCTTGTCGGGGTCCAATTCGTTTAACGAGTCATACAACTGAGGCAAAGGGATTAAAGTGGCGCCCGGAATGTGGGCCCCTTCGTACTCTCGTGGCTGACGGACGTCCAGCAGCGTATAGGTGCCTTCTTTATGCTGATTAATAAAATCCCTCACCTGATGCGGTTCCAGCGCCTCAACCGGTGTGAAAAGTCTCTTTAATTTGTCCAGCATGCTAATCCTCCTGTCCGTTGGTCTTGATCTTACATAGTGGACCACTTTTTAATTGGACCCACGGCTACAACATAAAGGAGCCTGCTCTGATCATCGAGGCCCAGCAGTTCGACGGCCTCGTCATCATAAAATGCACCAACACCGCAACATCCGAGCTTCATAGATGTCGCTCCCACATACAACCTTTGGCCCAAGCTGCCTGCGGTCAACATAGCATATCGGTATCCCCTGGCTCCCCATGCCTGTTCAAGGAGTTTGAAATTGCTCAAGAACATGAAATGAACCGCACAATTGCGCAACCAAACCTGGTCCAAACATACGCGGGCCATTTTTTCCATAAAATTGCCACTGGTGACGAGGCAGATGGATTCCCGGGACCGATCCAACAGATAAAAACCAGGCTCGACTCCTTCCACGTTACCCGCAAGAAACCCCACGTCGATGGCATTACTCCAAGTACCTTCCCGGTCCCACAGGGACATTTCCTTGAAACAGAGCATCTTCAATAAGGTTGTAAATCGGTCCGAGGCGAGTTCGGCGCGAACGAAATTTCTTGAGGACCTCCGTGAAAACACGGCAGCCGCATAGTTCATGACGTGGGGCGTCTCAACCGGTGGAGCGATTTTGCGACCCGGCTGTTGCTCCAGCCCGAGATTGTTCAGCATCTGCGGAGCGTCTCCGACTTTTTCAGGTAGTTTGGAGGACGATGAATGTATTTCTCTGATCTTGGGGAAGTCGGTCTCGATAGTCGCGCATTTGCCCGCCTGTTTCAGGCCCGCCATGAGTTCCGTCGCTGGGGGGACAAGCCCGATTTGCCGGCTGTTTTTTCCCCATACTAGTACACAAGCCAGGCAGACCTCACGACTTTTGTCCAACCCCAGGAATTCGTTGAGTTGATCGTCGTCAAAGTCGTAAGAAAACTTGAAGGGAGCACGTACCGCTTTAAGCGCTAACAGCAGGTTTTCAGCCATATGTCCTGTGTCCAGAAGATTGTAACGGTATGCGCGATCCCGGTACTTCCATGCGCTCCTGAAGAACATAGCGGTCAGGAAAAAAGCGAGTACAGGCGGGGGCTCTTCGATTTTCAATCCTTTCGAAAGCTCGTGGAGAATGCTTCCGGATTTCAACCTGACCAGAGCCTGCGCTCCCACGTTTTGATGATACAAACCTGGTTCCAGGCCGCCTACGGTGAGAGCGCCCACATAGAGTTCAAACGGATAAAGCGCGCCCGCAGAGGCCACACTGCGGAAATAGTATTCCGCACCACCGTACTTTGCCTTTGCCGTGAGAGCGTGAGTAAGAAAGATTACTCGGGCAAGCTGCTCTATATCGAACTCCACATTGGGATCTGGGGATCGATCTTCACTTAGCAGATCGGACAAGTTCTCGGATGGCCACTCAGTGACGTCACCGAGTGGGATATTTTCCAGTGTGGGGTAATTCTTGAAAACATCCGGTTCATTCTGCCAGTCCGCGGCATGCCCCCCCATGCTGTCACGGCGATAACTGGTCTGACGATGATATTCAGAGGCAGACAGGCCCATATCAACACTTCGCATGATCCACCCAAAAGTGGGCGCCGGCAGGTCACCCGCCCCAGGGCATCTCGGCGTAAACCGCTGAGAGTTTGTCACGATATTCCCGGAAGAACTTCTCGTGCTCTGCCTCCCAGGCGGAAAGCATTTCAAGTGCAGATCTCGGGACACCTTCCACTTTTTCGGCCATTTTCGAGTAAAACTCGCTGAGGTCTTTCTCTATAAGCCAGGCCGTGTTGAAAATCGTTACATCAGGAACCATGGAACCTTGCACACACTCCTCCAGGAACTCCTCCCGTGCCCTCGCGTCAAAATAGTTGGTCGGTTCTATGGCCAGCTCCTTGAGGGCATCCAGGTGCAGCTCGCGGTTTTGCCTCAATTCCTGAAGAATGCTGGCTATAAAGGCAATATGGCCCTGTTCTTCCAGGATTAGACGCTTGAGGGCAGTAACCGCCGCGCCAATGCCCATCCGTTCAAGTGACTGTCTAAAAAAACTCAGTCCGGTTCTTTCCTGATTGAGAGCATACTCGAAAATTTTAATCACATCGTAATTTCCAGGCATATTTCACTTCCGTTATATGGCTTCCAAATGGTTGATTCGTTGCAGCAAGGGTGGGTGTGAATAGTTAAACCACACATACATGGGATGAGGGCTTAGATTAGACAGATTATGGCTTGCAAGCTTCTTCAGCGCCTGCGCGAGAGGCCGGGCATCGGCCTGGGCCCTGACCGCAAACTCGTCGGCCTCTTGCTCAAAGCTTCGCGAAAGCCTCATGTACACCGGTTTCAAAAAGAAGCTGATCCTTTGCCAGAATATGCCTATGACCAACAATCCTAAATACGAATGGGCGGCGTCAATGCCAAAGGTATCATAGAAATGGCCCCAGTTCATTATCAGGAATGTAATGTAGAATCCGACAAGCATGCTCAATTGTGCAATGAGATAAGATTTCAATATATGCTTACGCTTATAATGTCCCACCTCGTGAGCAAGCACCGCGAGAATTTCCTCATGGCTATGAGACTGGATGAGAGTATCAAAAAGCACCACGCGCTTGGTTTTACTCAGTCCGGTGAAATACGCATTCGAGTGGGTGCTCCGCCTCCCGGCATCCATCTGGAATATGCCACTGGTTCTCATGCCGAGTCCTTTTACCAGCGCCTCCACTTTATGGGCCAGTTCCTCATCTTTCACCGGTTCGAACTTGTTAAAAATGGGAGCGATCAGTATCGGATAGAGCACAACCAGAACGAGCTGAAGCGCCGCGGCCACCACGAACCCCCAAAACCACCAATAATTAGGGGCGGCCTGAATAATCCACAGAAGCGGCGCTAAGACGGCCGACAACAGGACCGCAGATAAAAGGCCGCTTTTGAGATTGTCTGTCGCCCAGGTACTGAAATCGGACTTGTTGAATCCGTATTGTTCTTCGATGAAGAAAGTTTCGTAGAAGTCGAATGGAAGGTCCAGTACAAAAAAGATGGCTGTAAACACCAAAAAGAAAATCAGACCTGTCCATATGTAACCGCTGACAGCGCGAGCGCCGTAACTGTCGAGAGTCACAAGAAATCCGGATAACAAAAATCCCAGCAGGACGATGTCGGTAATCACCTTTCGGATTTGGAAGAGGCGGCTCCGATCAACCGTGTAATCGTTCATTCGAATCATTGCATCCTGATCGATGAACCCCTCAAAAATCTTCGGAACTTTAGTGCCGAGACGCTTCAGATGGTCGCGATTCAACCGATCCAGCCAAAGCGAGAAAACCATCTGGAAAAGATAAATCAAGACATAGAAGACAGCGAGATAGTTGAATCTCAATGAGACTCCCAATTACTGCTTATAGCAATTACCAAAAACAATGTCCGTTAGGTAACGAGACCGACGGTATGGGCTTTAGCGAGCACCTCCGCAGTCATTCCTGTTTTCTGCACCCGTCGTTCCCGCGAAGGCGGGAACCTAGAAATGTCTGCCGGATTCCCGCTTTCGCAGGAATGACGAAGCCTAGCAGAGGTTGTCTAAGACCAATTCAATCCTCGAAGTCGCCGGCGGCCCCTTTATCTCTAATCAGCGAATGACCCCGTTTACGTACCTTCTCTTCAGTCCATTCTGCGGGGTCTTCTATACGTGAAACCTTCGGTCCCAGGTCGTATGATCCAGCGCGCAAGATCGCATCAATGGCCAATGGAGCGGTATCCGCAGAATTGAACACGTTGGTGATCATGTTGTAAACAAAATCTTCTACATTCTGGATCATTCTTTCTCGCTCTTCTCGAGTCCTCCCGAGCAACTTGTTCTCGAATGGAAGGTTGAGCCATTTGAAGTTGCCTCCCTTCCAACCTTTCTCACGCGCGTAGGCGACCATTTCATTCCAAAGCTCATCTGACGGTCCTTGGCCGGCCATCTTTATGAAGTCGCCATTCTCGTCCTGAATGGCATTACCGTATTCGTTGACCTTGAGTCCCCATGAAACCATCTGGAGCGCTGTGGCTACATTGGCTTTGGTTGTGTGAGTACGCTCGGCTATCGCTCTAAGCCGATCATAATTATTTCCCGAGGTCCCGTGTTGAGCGCCTGATACTTTGTACTTCTCCAGCGCTCTATGTATATCGGCGGTGAGTTCAACCTGAATTCCGGCGTCGCTAGCCTCGATCCCGTGCGTGGTACCATTGTTCAGAGCGATCCAATCCGGAAAGATATTGTGCGCATTCAAGCCCTGGATTAGAAAAACCGCCTCCTGAACGGTTGACAGCCCTTCTTTGCCCTTGATCTCGCCGACTTCGGTTTCATACCCTGCCCAACCGGGGATGTATTTGCTCAACTCAATATTGGCAAGCAGGTTCTCGTCGTCCGGTAGATGAGAAGCATCAATGGCGATGGAAGTGATGCCCGCGTCAAACATGCTCGGGATCTCAATCTTGCCTATTTCCCTATCCTTGGCGCTTTTGATTCCATAGTGATCCGCATGCACCGCCACCGGAACGGTCAGACCCAACTCGTTGCATATACTGTCCACCAATGTCGCCATATTCCAGAGGCTTACGGCACAATAGGCAGCAGCGCCTCCTTCGGATTTGGCAATCTCTATGATAATAGCCGCATTAGCTTTCTGTGCGGCCCTAAGCGCCCCCCGTGCCACGAAAGAATTCCTGACACTTGCGGCAATGGCAATGGCTTTGCCCTTCGCTATCATGGCCCGATCTATGACCTTCCCGCTCACGATAAGGGCCCTGGAATTGGGAAACAGCTTCTCTACGTTCGGCGGTCGACCGATTCTAAGCGCCCTCTCGAAATCATCGGTATTCACGGTTTTTTGAGCCGGCATAACTTTCCTCCGTAGGATGTGCGGTAAAGCAGCAATCTTGCAAAGGTGCAAAACAAACGTTCATGCCAGGATGAACCAATGCCCCCTGTAGCTGACGATTCAGTATAGCTCGCGCTTGGAGTTTTTGGGAATGGGGAATGAGAAACTAATCGTCCAAATTGCGGTTTTTTAACGCTCGGGCGATCCTTTTAGGGTCCGGTTGCCATTGAAGATGTGCCGGAGGATAACCATAACCTTTAAGAATCGTGAGATCATATTCTTTTTGTTCAGTACCGGAAGGCGGCTTCCTTAAGGTGCACCGAACAGCCCCCAGATGAAGAGGCCTGAACGCGTCTGAATCTTTAAGGGTGTAGCGTATGCCGTCAAAATCAAATTCGACCTTCTTAATCCACCATAGAGTTCCATTGTGGAGTTCCACTTTCAGATAAGAGGTCTTGTCATCTTCACGGAACCGCACGTACGCCGTCGCGAAAACGCGATTCAAATCCGAACTGCTCATAGCTTCATACGGAGTGGCCGCGATGGAACTCTGCAGCAACCAGGCTACGACCCCCATAGCAGACAAGAACACCACCCCGATAACTGCAGCCACAACGAAGATCTCGTGGCGCTTAAGCGAAGCTATAATCCGTCTTCTCATCCTGATTCTTCCTGAGCCCTAGGCTGGGTGCTCATTCTCCCGGATTCCGAATCGTATTTGTGCAGCGCTTTGCTACCGGTATAATAGGCTTGACCGGTAAACGCGGTCCTTTCTTTACCCCGTGTCTTAATACTTAATACCACGTGGGCAGGGACCCGAACCACGGTCTTACGACCGTCCGGAGTCGTCAGGTAAACATCTTCACCGCTTCCGGAAACTTCCGCATCGAAATAATAATGCTGACGAGCAAAGAACTCCTCCTGAGTTCGTGCGGCAAGCATGAGAACCTTCGCGGCCTGCTCACTCATTCTTCGTTCCTGATAAGAATCCAGAAGGAAAAAATATATGATCGAAAGTCCGGTCACGACCAGGACCGCCCAAACCATTTCCAACAAAGTAAACCCTGCTCTGGAGCTTGACAGCTTCATGAGACCACTCTCCGTGGCGATTTTACGGTTGAAACCGTACACGACCCTTGTGGGGACCGTTGTAGCCGCTACAAGACTTGTCATGTGCAAGTCGCGAGCCGTGGTTGCACTATAGCCTAGCAAGAGAGCTGTGTCAATATATATTGAAATAGATTCAGATGGTTATGATGCCATTATAAACTAAAACGGCTTCTCCTGTCATAATTACCGGATAATCCATTCCTTTCCATTCAATATCCAAATTTCCTCCTAGCAGCTCGACCACCGCTGACGGACCGACTTGATCGTGGAGTACGGCAGCCACCATGGAAGCGCAAGCGCCCGTTCCGCAAGCGAACGTTTCTCCGCTGCCCCGCTCCCAGACCCTCATTATTATATGCTCCTTGTCGGCCACACGAATGAATTCTACGTTGCTTTTTGCGGGAAAGATGGGAAGCGTTTCTATAACAGGGCCGAACCTTCGAGCGAGTTCTTCAAGGTTCCCCTCGGTTTGAATAACGCAGTGCGGGTTGCCCATCGACAGAATCGTAGCCCGGAATGTCCGGCCGCCGGCTTCGAGGGGATAATCCATGATAGGTAATCGCGTGGCCTGGATGTCCACTGGGATCTGCTCGGCATCAAAGATGGGTTTACCCATATTGACCCGTACACGTGAAATCTTCCTATCAGAGTCCGGCAAAAGCTCAAGGATTTTGACTCCCGAGCGCGTTTCAACAGGCAGCGTGGTCTTGACGGTGAGGCCGTTATCGTAGACGTATTTGGCCAGACAGCGGATTCCATTCCCGCACATTTCTGCAAGAGACCCGTCCGCATTGATGTAATCCATGAAAAAATCGGCCACTTGGGACTTTCTGACAACGATGACGCCATCGGCCCCGACACCTGCCCGGCGGTCGCAGATTCTGCGCACCTGTTCGGTGGAAAGCTTCGTATGCCCATCAAGATCGTGGAACACGACGAAGTCATTCAGAGTCCCATGCATTTTTTGGAACTTGATTTCCATGGGCAAAGAGTATTGCATTTCCTGGGATTTGACAAGGGACCAAGGTGTTTGCGCGTTCCTGCTTGGGCTTGTAAAATACCGCTTGGCTGAAGCGATTTTAGCGAGAAATGTAGACTGAATGGGCCTTAAAGGCGCTGGTGCGCAAGGAGAATGAAGTACGTCACATTCGCTGCGATCGTCCTGATCATTTGGCTTCTGGTAGACTTGATAATTATCAAGCGCGGAAGCTCAGGAAAGAGCATTTTGTCACGCGACAGATGGCTGCACCTGGGCAGCAGCATTCATTTGCTGGTCGGCATTGTGGCTGCATTGATAATCCTCATTTACGTGTTGCGGGTTTTATTGCGTGCCCTGGCGGGTCGATGATGCGGACCGGAGGGGCGGGTCCACGAAATTGGCAGGTGCCGGTCCCGTGAAACCGCGGGATGCCGGCACATTTTTCTCACATAAATCAATCACGCCTCCGCCGTGACAGAGACGCCGGGCCCTACTGCTTCTTTCCAATACAAGTGTTCGATCACTTCAAGACTTTCGAAAATCGCCTCTAGTGGAAAGATCCTCCCAGGATGCTGGTAAGTTCAACGGTATTCAGCCAATCGGAAACTTTTTGTTCGCAACGCGGGCACTTGCTGAAACTTTTTGCAGCAGAATAACCACAGTGAGGACAGGTTTGCGCTGAGCGGTCCGGAGACAAGACATTGGACTGTTTTAAGGCTCTCTTGTTGAAATAAGCTTGGGTAGCCAGACCGGCTCCAACAAGTTTTGAAAATAGGTCTTGAAGCGCACCATAAGAAATAGCGTACTTTTCCATCAGCTGCAGGTCCGACAGGCCGGCTTTGAGATCAACCATGATCGCTTTAGCGCTTATCTTCTTGATGCCCTTGTCTTGGGTCACGTCTCGGTTGTTGCCTCTTTCCCGCCCCCTCTCACAATTGTGCCTATATCGACGCTTTCATGCTCAAACTATTTCCAATGCACAGGCCATAGAGACACCGCCGCCGCCGCACAAGGTCGCCAAGCCGAGCGTCTTGTTTCTTCTTTTCATTGCGTACACGAGACTGATCATCAGTCGGGCGCCTGTTGAACCCACAGGGTGTCCCAATCCTATACCTGAGCCGTTGACGTTCGTGATTTCACGGTTGAGTTTCAACTCTCTTTCGCACGCCAAATACTGGGACGCAAATGCCTCATTGAGTTCTATTAATTCAAAATCGCTCAGTTTCATGCCCGACCGCTTCAAAAGATCGTTAACGGCCGGAACAGGGCTCACACCCATTATAGTCGGATCGCATGCGCCCATTCCGATTGCCTTGATCCGAGCCATGGGAGCGATGCCCTCGCTCCTGGCCCGTTCCTCCGACATGATAACTACAGCGCTTGCCCCGTCATTAATTCCACTAGCGTTTCCGGCTGTTACCGTGCCAACGTTCTTGGGGAAGAAGACCGGTTCAAGTCTGGCCAAAGCCTCCATTGTGAGACCGGGACGGAAGTGCTCATCCTTGTCGAAAACCTTAGGTTCGCCCTTCCTCTGTGGGACCATTACAGGGACTATCTCTTCAGCGAACGAACCGTCATTTGTGGCTCTCTCGACATTATTGTGGCTGCGCAAAGCGATTTCGTCCTGTTCTTGCCTGGTTATGCCGTATTTGAGCGCAACGAATTCCGCAGTATGCCCCATGATATATGGTTTCCCTCTAAAGAATTCCACGGGACCGTCCATAGGATACGGCAGGAGATCGGACCCGCAGTGCAAACCGATCATCATCGCGTCAGTGAGGACTCCGTTGCCCATCCTGAGCCCCCATCGAGCTTTTTCAACTGTGAAGGCAACACCGGACATATGCTCCACGCCACCTGCAAGCACAGTATCTGCAAGGCCTGATTTAATCATGGCAGCGCCGGACAGCACCGCCTCCATCCCTGATATACAAACCCTGTTTATCGTCACGGCGGGAATGCTGTTTGGAATTCCCGCCATGAGCGCGCCGATGCGGGTGACATTCATCGCGTCGGTTGGATTCAGGCAACATCCAAAACGAACATCCTGAATTGAGTCAGGAGAAATTCCCGCGCGTTCGATTGCAGCCTTCATAGGCACGCTTGAAATGGTTGCCCCATGCATGTCTCGCAGTGTTCCCCCGAATGTGCCTATGGCCGTACGGCATGCAGAAACCATCACTACTTCGGTCATATGAGTGCCCCTCCTGGTGTGTATTCGATACAAGGCGACAAGAATGGTGGAGCAGAATGCCTATCGTCACTCCACTGCCATTTGTTATTCACGCGTTCAGGCGAGACGTGCCTGAAAAGATTGTCTGTACCTAGGTGGTTACGTGGACTACGGAAATCCTAACGGCGAGTTATTTGATGATTGCCGCTTCTTCTACAGTCAGTTTCTTCTCGAAATCGTCCCAGAATTCCTGCTCGGATGTCCTCCAATCCGATCCGAACTTCTTGTTGAACAGAACTGCAACGTGATCAAGAGCGTTACTCCAAACCGACTGATAATTCAGCTTCAGGACATCCTGAAGAAAAGGCACTAGCGAGCCCAATTGTTCCTTGGGCAGATAAGCTCTGGCTCCCAGTTCGATAGACTTTTTCAAGGCTTCCGGAGTGAAGGCATGTGCTGTCAGCATCACAACCGGGAATCCAGCGTTATTAGCTATCTGCAACAGGTCGAAGCCTCGCACGCCCATAATGTCCAGGATCACCAGATCATACGTGTATGAGACAAGGTATTGCTGGGCCCTCTCGAAAGTTGTGGCCTTGTGCAAGGTGCAATTGGATACCTCGGAGAGTTCCTCTTCGATGATATCCAGGACGTCCTCCTCGTCATCCACCGTCAATATCAGCTTGTCTTGCAATATTTCTGAACCGGCCATTGGTAATCCTTTTCTTTCAGGATTGCCTGGACACAAATCCGGGCTGGGTCAGTCCCACCCACAGGCAAGACTACGATCCCTCTCTCCCTTCATCCGGGGGTAAAGACGAGCCGCTACTTTCGGCTTGAGTCTCTCAAGAGAGACCGGAACAAACCTACAGACCCTTACTCATGCATACTCATACTCGACTGGGAAGTCAACATTTTCGGCGTGATAAATAATTAGTATACCATAACGTTGTTGTTGACCTGAACAATTCTCGTAGGATACGTTTGGTCATTCCCAAACATTTGCGTCCTAGAAGTGCAGGTGGGGTGAAGACCAGCAAAGAGCCCGCCTCACAGAGAGGTTGACGTAGACGGATAATGCAGGCCAATCGGGGAAGCGTCGACCGTCCGATCCATTGAAGACTTCGCGAGGTCTAAATGTCTCCTAGAAAATATGTCGTAGTCCCTCCGATGGAGGGTGGACTTGAGAATCTTCGAAAAATAGCGGGAAATCTCTGGTTTTCGTGGAACATGGAAGCGGTCGAGCTTTTCGACTATTTGGATGAACGCCTTTGGACAAAAACAAACCACAGTCCGTTGCAAACCATGATTCAACTTTCGAGGCAGAGGCTCGGCGAGATTCGCCAAGATGAGGGATTTCTAGCGCACTCGGAGAGGGTCTATCGCCACTTTAGAGCATACATGGATCCAGCGGGGGCGTACGAATATGGCCTGGAACAGCCACTGGATTTCACCACCGCCTATTTCTCCCTGGAATTCGGTCTGACCGAAAGTCTTCCCCTGTACTCGGGGGGATTAGGCGTTCTTGCCGGAGATCATCTGAAATCGGCCAGTGATCTTATGGTACCACTCGTCGGCGTGGGCCTGCTCTATCAGGATGGGTATTTCCGGCAAAAACTCTCGGCCGACGGTTGGCAGCACGAGATCTATCCCAGAACGGAAATCGATACCTTGCCGTTGGAAAGACAACAGGATGCATTCGGCGGACAGCTTCTGATAGCTGTGGACCTGGCAGGCGAAACCCTGTGGTCCCGTGTTCTAAAAATAAATGTGGGCCGTGTACCGCTGTATCTTCTGGACACAGATATCCCCGAAAATTCGGCACAGCTTCGAAATGTGACCGCCAAGCTTTACGGAGGTGATGCCGAGATGAGGATACGTCAAGAGATTCTGCTGGGAATAGGCGGGTGCAAAGTCCTTGACTCCTTAGGCGTCAAGTCCGCTGTCTACCATCTCAACGAAGGCCACGCGGCTTTTGCTCTATTGGAGCGGCTGCGCTATTTCATGGAAGAGCAAGGGCTCTCTCTCGAGGAAGCGCGCGAAATGGTCACCTCTCAGAGCATTTTGACGATACATACCCCTGTTCCCGCCGGGAACGATGTCTTTGAGCGCGGACTGATGGAAAAATATTTCGGCGGGTTTTGCAAGAGACTTGGCCTGAACTTTGAGGATTTTCTCGGTATGGGACGACTAAGACCGTCGGATGCCACAGAGGGCTTCTGCTTGACGGTCCTGGGTCTCAAGACGACATCGCAAGCTAACGGTGTCAGTGTCCTGCACTCGCGGGTTGCAAAGGATATGTGGCACGAGGTGTGGCCTCAGGCGGAACGGCGCGACATACCTATCGCTCATCTTACTAATGGGGTTCATATTCCTTCTTACATCTCACGCGACTTGCACAGGCTTTATGACCGTTATCTGGAACCAGGCTGGACCGAAGACCCGGATAACGAGAAGATTTGGCAAAAAGCAGAGAAGATTCCCGACACAGAACTCTGGAGGACCCATGAAAGGTGCAGGTCACGACTGGTGAATTTCACTCGTCGCCGCGTGGCGCATCAGCTAAAGGCGCGAGGAGCTTCGCCCGCTGAACAAGAGGTCGCGGACCATATTCTGGACCCCGAAACGCTTACCATATGCTTCGGAAGGCGGTTTGCCGCCTACAAAAGAGCTACCCTGCTGTTCAGGGAACCCGACCGGCTTGCAAAATTACTCGATCATCCCGAGCGTCCGGCTCAACTTGTATTTGCGGGCAAGGCCCATCCCGCGGACGACACAGGCAAGGAAATGATAAAGAGAATAGTCCAACTGGCCAGGGAGGAGCCGTTTCGCAGTCGAGTGGCTTTCATCGAAGATTATGACATGAATGTGTGCAGGTACATGGTTCAAGGCGCGGATGTGTGGCTCAACACCCCTAGGAGGCCGATGGAGGCATGTGGAACATCAGGAATGAAGGCGGCAGCAAATGGGGCACTAAATCTTAGCACTTTGGATGGATGGTGGGACGAAGGATATCGCGGGGACAATGGCTGGGCCATTGGCAGAGGTGAGGAATACGATGATTTCGATTACCAGGATGACATCGAGAGTCGCGCCTTATATGACATACTCGAACAAAGTGTCAAACCCTTATTCTACACACGGGGGGTGGATGATTTACCGCGAGAATGGCTTAGCCTGATGAAGCAATCCATTCGTACTATTTGCCCGGTGTTTAACTCTCACCGAATGGTGTCGGAATATGTCGAGGACTGCTATCTACCTTCTGCCCGGTCCTCGCTTGAACTAAGCGCGAATGATTATGCGCCCCTGAAGGAAATGGTAGCCTGGAAGAAAGAGATTCGGCGGGACTGGGACAAAATAATTGTTCGTCACGTGGAAATATCCGATGAAGTCAATGCCATGAAAGGAAAACATGTCGAAGTAATTGTCGGCGTAGATACTGCAGGCCACAGTCCGGACGAAATCAAAGTGGAGCTGCTTCATGGCCCTATAGACCTCTGGGAGAATTTCAAGGAATGCCTTGTTGCACAGCTCACCCCGGCCGTTCAAAAACCTCCTGCGAGTGGCGAGGTTTTGTTTTCGGGCCTCATTTCCTTAACGTATACCGGCCTCTATGGCTATGTGGTTCGCGTGACACCGCAACATCCGAACCTGGCGTCTTCCCACAGATTCGAGCTTGTCCATACAGGCTAGTGGTCAGGTGCGGCATGAAATCGAAAGCATGGTTTGATGAATCTATGAGTAAGCACTCGTACAAGTCAAATGGAGGCCGGAATGGACTCAGGCCGTAAAAGGCGAGATCTCTCCTGGGAGCCTGTAGACAGCCGCGAAGATCGGAGCTACAAGCTCTTTTCGGTTCACCTCAACAGAAATAGATCGCCCCGAACCGGCGAAGTGCATGAATTTCAAGTGCTTAAATCTCCGGACTGGGTGGCTGTTATTCCCGTTACACCCAGCAATGAGTTGGTGATGGTGAGGCAATACCGACACGGGTCAGGAGAGCTGTCATTGGAGCCGCCGGGAGGACTGGTAAAGGACGGTCAAAGTCCTGAACAAAGCGCTAGAGAAGAACTTGAAGAAGAGACAGGGTACCGTGCGTCGGCATTCCAACTATTGGGATGGATGCATCCTATGCCGGCTATTTTTACCAATCGGTTCTATGTGTACCTTGCCGAAGAGGCAACCCCAACCGGGCTGCCAAACCCCGACGAAACAGAAGAGATCGAAACCGTGCTCGTTCCCGTGTCACAATTAGGCGAGTATATACGGACGGGCAAGATCACGTGTTCAGTGATGATTGCCGCTCTGCACCTGTATCTGAATCGTGCGGGTGCTTGAATTGGATAGCTCCTACCCAAGTGTGCGATACGGGTTGTCGCGGAATATTAGTCTGGAGAGCCCACAAATATTCTGGATGTCCTCAGAACCGGTTGCAAAACCTCAAAATCCGCGTTGTTGACAGCGTGATATGAGAACGTTACGCTCAGGAACGTGCGTTTTGCAAACAGTTCTAATGTTTCCTTTTACCCGCATAAGTTTTTTGCTTCGGAAGGCACAGCTTAGTCATGCGCAAGGACGTATCGAGTGATGGATCAAGGCCGAGAAGACCCTGCATAGTCAAGAAAAGGGCAAGCGGTCCGGATAATTACAAGCCTTTCCTGTGGGCGGTGACGATAGACAATGAGTGACCGTCCACGTGTAATTTTGTTCTTCTTGCTCATTTTCGGACTACTCTTCTTCCTGGGAAGGGCCGGATTACCGCTCGCGCATAGCTGGGTGGACCCTGTCGCCATAAGGGATACCGGAACCATGTTTAGTTATCTGGTCTCCCGCCCTGATCCTTTACGCTCGCTCGTATTGGGCGTCCTTCAACATGTGGAAGGCCCTTTGCAGTATATTATTCTCAACTCTTATTCCCTGGCGGTGGGTAACTTATTTCCACTGAATCCCGCCACAATGCAGTTTCCCAATACCATATTTGCCTTTTTGACTGCTGTGTTTGCGTTTCTCCTGTGTAGAAAATTCTTCTCTCTCAGCATGGCATACTATGGCGCGCTTGCCTTTGTATTGGGCCCCTGGCTGGCATTCACTATTCGACTTCCCGAGTATTGGAATACCATTTCGTGTTTGCTGCACTTTTCCACCATATATTTTTTCGCAAGTCTTATGAAGGAACAAGAGTCGCAATTCTATAAGATCGCGGCCCCTGTCTCTTTGATGCTATATATGGCCGGTGGCTTGGACTGGCCTTCCTACTTGTTTTGTCTATTTGTTTTTTTTCTCCTGAGCGGAAGATTCCTCACTTTGGTGAGGAATCCCTTCAATGTCTTGCCGGCTCTCGTGGTTCTGTTCCTGATTGTCTGGTCTGTCGCTTTGGTTATCCAGTTTGGAGAAGGCGGGATCCGTGCCTCACGTTTCGTTTATCCGTTTTGGAGACTGGCTATATGCACGCAAGAGTCTAACGCGCAAGCGGTCTGGGAAGAGACGCTGTTGCCGTGGGGCCCCCAACTGGCGCTGGCCTTCGCGGGATTGGCAGTATATTTCTTCGACCATAGAAAGCGACTCGTCTCAGACAGAGTGAGCCGGAGTTTGCTCGATGCGATGTGCGTGTGGCTCGTGCTGGCTACTCCACCGCTGCTCGTGGCGTCCGGATCTCCTCAATATCTCTATGTACTGCTCATGCCTTCGGCACTGTTGACTGCTGTGACACTGTCTAGGATACGCATTCATTATGCTCTGGCCTTGGTGTTCATCATGCTGTTCGCTCAGTTCTATTTTGTGACGAATGGTAGTTTCCGGTTTAAGAATGACGAGAAGCGACGTATTTTGGCCGCGGCCTGCTTCCTTATTGAACAGCGTCCTGACTTGCTTGCGCCGGGTAAAACGCCATTTGCATCAGGGGGAAAGCCCACCGCTGTGGCGGTTGGCAATGCCGGTGCAGTGCCATCATACATGAGAGGTTGCAGCAAGAGTCTCGTGATACCGTTCGAGTTTCCGGCCACCCGGTTCGGGACAGAGCATCCGGCCCCTCTGGATGCTTTCGTGAATGCATATAATAACGAAAATAAGATCCTGGCTGACTGGATAATCCTGGGTTCAGAGGCTCTTTCCGACAAGAATCCTGCCCGGGATTTCTTTCGACGGTTCTTGAACGATCCGAACGTCCGATGGATTGCCAGGTTTCGTGAGGACAACGGCGAGGAAATATACATTGGTGAAGTTTCCAATGGCTCGGGAGTCCCGGCAAGCCGAGCGCCGCTGGTGGATGTGAGGGCCTTATCTGATCGCTATGAAGCAAAATACGATAGGACGAGCTTTCTTAAACACAACATGGAATATGTATGGCGCTACTGATGCGTGTCGATGACTTGAGAGCGCAAGCTGAGACCCATAATCACTTTTCGGATCGCACCGGGCTAATATTCCCCGACAACCTGTATCACACGCTTGGCAGGAACAGCATTAGGTCTGTAAACTTATAATTACCTGATCATCAGTGATCAAAGGAGCTGTCAGAGCTAGCAATTTACTTGAAATCAAATTGGAGAGTAGATTTTCCAAGGAGGTAAATCGATTCATCAATCTACTCTGGTATGGGAATCGGGGGAAAGATCTTTTGGTGGAGAGTTGGGAACTCTTAGTACTCACAGTCTCCACATCAAATGCTCTTCCTTCATAAGGCATGTGCAAATGTATTTGTGCGGAGGAGACAAATGGATGTGAAAGTGTTTGGCGTAGTAGGCGCGGGGCAGATGGGAAACGGGATCGCTCATGTGGCCGCGGCTTCCGGTCTTCAGGTCATAATGAACGACATTAAACAGGAATTCGTGGATCGGGGACTAAAGACTATCGGCGACAACCTTGGGCGAGCAGTCTCCAAAGGCAAAATGACGGAAGACGAGAAAGCTCAAATCCTGGGAAGAATTAAAGGGAGCACAGACCTCCATGACTTCAAGGACGCGGATTTCGTAGTTGAGGCGGTACTGGAAGATTTTGAACTTAAGAAGACCGTGTTCCGTACGTTGGACGAGGTCGTGCCCAAGGAAAAGGTGTTGGCCAGTAATACTTCTTCGATCTCGATCACCAAACTCGCGTCCTTGACCAATAGGCCGGGCCGATTCATCGGCATGCATTTCATGAACCCGGTGCCAGTCATGAAGTTGGTAGAGGTGATTAAGGGCCTGGCCACGGAGCCACAAACCACTGAATTGACAAATCAGTTGGCAATAAAGTTCGGCAAGGTTCCCATCGAGGCCCAGGATTTTCCGGGATTTATCGCAAACCGTATTCTCATGCCCATGATAAATGAGGCGATCTTCGCCTTATTCGAAGGGGTGGGGACGGTCGAGGCCATTGACGAGGTCATGAAACTCGGGATGAACCATCCGATGGGACCCTTAACCCTGGCCGATTTGATAGGTCTTGATACCTGTCTTGCCATTATGAACGTGCTATACGAAGGTTTAGGAGACTCAAAGTACCGAGCGTGCCCGCTTCTGAAAAAATATGTGGAGGCTGGATACCTGGGTAGAAAGAGCGGGCGCGGCTTCTACGACTATCGAGGGAAATAGGGGACCCAATGGCGCCGGGCAGGATGGAGCCCGAATATCTGAATCTTTGCAACCCGGATGGCAGAAAGTCATGTGCGGCCTGCTGTGGGCTATACAATATCCCTGACGCAACACGGGAAGCCCTCGTAGAGCGTCTCAAGAGCCGTACGGATCTTTTTCAGAAAACAGAGCGGACCGTGGCGGCCCTGGATGCGTATCAGGCCGAGGTTAAACGACAAGAGTTCGGCGGCCCGCTGGATGACGGAATTCACGTATGTGAATTCACGGGGTTTCTGGATCGCCGCCGAAAACTTGTCGGCTGCCTGTTACACCCTTCCTGCCCTGATAACCTGGGAATCGACTTCAGGGGTTTGTGCTACTACGGCAGTATGGCATGCAAAACCTTTTTCTGTCCTTCATGGAATCAAATCCCTCAAAGACATGGATCCATCCTGGTGGACGTTTTGGATGACTGGCATCTATACGGGCTAGTCATAACAGACACGATTTTCGTTCAGTCACTTTTCGCTCTATTGGAGGGAAGTCTCGGGGAGCCGGTAGACCGCGGGCGTCTCTTTTCCAATCACTCTCTGGTATTCTTCAAGCGGATGCTTTCCTGGAAGACTTCATGGCCGTTCAGCGGGTCTTCAACGCTGCGTCGAAGCAGATTTTATCTGCCGATGCCTGATCCGCATGTGCAGTGGCACGAAGAGGAAAATAGACGGGATCTTCTGGAGTCTCTGCAATTCACTTTCGGCCACAAAAATAGCGTTTCACGGGAGGCAGATTTCGTCCAGCAGGAAGTTCAACGATTTGTGCGTGCTTATATAGATTAATATCAATGTAATCAATATATTATTTAAATATCATAAACTATTTAATCAATAAATTTCCTTTTGTAACTTGAAACTTCTTGACTGCGCCAAAGCCGTAGTGTATTGTTTGGCCGTTCAATATGTTGCACGATCCGGAATTCTATGAAGGGGCCTCGGAATGCGAGATCCTGGGAAGGATTTTGCCGTTGAGTGAGTCGTTGTGTCCTGCACTTAAAATGATTCTTGTTGCAGCGATCGTCTTGACTTCGTCGCTCGCGGCAAATGCGTACATGCCGCCGCCAGACCCGTGTGAACTGGCGCCCCTGTACTATGCTCCACCAGGACCTCCCGGATACGCCGGGCCTCCTCCTCCGTTTCTGTGCGGCGAATGCCCTCCGGTTAGATGTTATCCCAGGAAGCTGGTTGGGCCTCCTCCTTGCCCTATTACAGTTTGCAAATGTCCTCCGCCGCCTACTCCTGCAACCTATCGATGCACTCCACCACCGGCTTGTCCGCCACCGCCATGCGGACCTCCTCCTTGTGCACCGCCCGCATGTGCTCCGACCGCTCAAGTGTTGGCAAGATAAACGTCTGTCTGAGTAAAGGCTAGGGTTCGGCTTGCCGTCGGGAACGGGCAGCCTGCCTGCGCCGATTGATCCGCGAAAACCTTGTTATTGTGAAAAATGTCCCCCGATCTGAATGCTTGAGAGTCCGGTCACATCCTAATTTTAAATATTCTTTATATCCAATTTGTTATTGAAATATAGTTATAGTTTATGGTAAGATCATGTCTAATACGCCGTAGTCACATTTTATTTTGTCTCAACATTTGGTTTTGGTGACAGGGCACAATTGACCCTCGTGGGAGGCGCTCTCCGTTCATGGTAAGAAAATCATCCAAGCAGGCTCGTGAAAATATGAAGCTACCGATTTCAGGGCCTGCTCGCCGAGCAGTAGCGCGAGAATCAATGGCTGTCCTGCTGTTTGCCGCGGCCATGTTCCTTTTTCTTTGCCTTGTGTCCTATGATTTTCGCGACCCCTCATTTAATGTGGTTACGACACGACCTTACGTGTCCAATCTTTGCGGGTTGATAGGGTCTCACATAGCCGATGCCCTGGTTCAGGCACTGGGCATTTCTTCTCTGATGCTCCCCTTGGGTTTACTTATTCTTTCTCTGAAGCTCGTAATGCCAGGCCGACTGCCTTTGAAAGGAACAGAAGTCGGTTGCATAATCGTTTTGATCGGAGTGGTCTCGGTGCTTGTGGAGCGTTTCATGGCTACGCCGTTCCTCAAGTTCGCCGGCCTGCATGCAGGAGGCGCATTAGGTAGTTCACTTCATAGTCTTCTTCTCAGATTTCTTGGAAGCGGAGGCGAGACGCTATTCAGCCTCACGGTTATTACGCTCTGCATTCTCCACATGTCCAAAGTCTCAGTGCGGAGCACGATCCGATTTTTGGCCCTTGTGGGAGCCATCTTAACCGCGGGATTGGTGGCGGGATGGGAGAAATTAAAGACCGCATATCAGGCACACCGGGAAACTCCAATGACTCAGGAGCGGGACGATTATCTTGGACCTTACATCGATGCCGGTCCCAGTGATCCTGATTTCAATGAGATGGGAAATTGGCGGAATGAACCTTTCGAAGATGATGAAATTGTGAGAGTCGCTACAACGGATCCGCCGTGGGTGATGATTCCTTCATCCGAGGAACGGCTGAGTCCAGGCCTATATGATGTGGACTGGCCGTGGCCTACAGGAACGGAGATTTACGATGAAGAGCATGCGGTGGGCTCGGCAAATCCCCCCGCACGTAGTCTGTCTCAATCGGAAGCACCTGAAAAGCGACGAAGCATTCGTCCGGAAAATCCGGACGAGGTCTCGCCGATAGTCTTCGAGGAAGCCATCGAGCAATACCTGAAGGAAAAGCCTTTGGTTTCAAATGCCGATTCTACGGAATCGTCCTCTGTGCCTGAGAAATCCAAGGGGAAACAGGGCAAACCCATCACGGTGACTCGAAGGGCGGATGAGAACATCTCTCACCCGAAAACCCGGGAAAAACGATCTTCCGCTTCCGACGATTATCTATTCCCGCCGGTAGATCTCCTGGACAGCCCGCCCTCCTCAAGCCGACATGTCGACGAAAAGCTGCTGGAGCGTGATGCAGCAATTCTCGAACAGAAGTTGGGGGAGCTTGGAGTACGGGGCGAGGTTGTCGCTATTCATCCGGGGCCGGTCATCACTATGTACGAGTTAACGCTTGCCCCAGGGGTGCCTTTAAGAAAGGTAATAAATACATCGGACGACCTTGCTATGGCTTTGAAATCGGGCTCCACAAGAGTTGTCGCGCCCATTCACGGCAAGGACACGGTCGGAATAGAGGTACCGAACCTGAACCGCGAGATCGTCTATTTCAGGGAAATTATCGAGTCACCGATTTTCGGGGAATTGGACGACGCTCTCAAGATAGCCATGGGCAAAGGCATTGACGGACAGCCTTTTTCCACGAGTCTGACCAGGATGCCGCACCTGCTCATTGCGGGCGCGACGGGCACGGGCAAATCCGTAGGCTTGAACTGCGTGATATGCTCATGGCTTATGAGCTGTCACCCGAATGACCTCAAATTGCTCCTCGTCGATCCCAAGAAACTGGAATTGTCGTACTATCAGGATATCCCCCATCTCCTTCATCCGGTGGTGACCGAACCGGAAAAGGTCCCAAAAGTGCTGGGCTGGGCCATTAGAGAGATGGAAAGGCGATACGATCTCCTAAGTCAAGCTGGAGCCAAGAACGTAGAAAGTTACAATCAGAAAGTACTTTCAGGGGAACCCCTCGGGAACCTGGAAGGGCAGCCTCCGGAAAAGCTCCCCTACATTGTCATTATCGTGGATGAATTGGCTGAACTCATGATGGTCGCCGCGAAAGACATCGAAATTTCCATTGCTCGGTTAGCACAAATGGCGAGGGCATCAGGAATTCACCTTATACTGGCTACACAGCGACCTTCGGTGGATGTTATCACGGGCGTGATCAAGGCAAATTTCCCGGCACGTATGTCATATCAGGTTTCCGCCAAACCCGATTCGCGTACCATACTCGACACCACAGGCGCGGAGCATCTATTGGGAATGGGGGACATGTTGTTTCTGCCACCTGGCGTCTCCAAGCTGATAAGGCTGCACGGCGCATACGTGTCGGAAAATGAGATCAAAAGGATAGTCGACTTCATCAAAGCGCAGCGTGCTCCTGTCTATCTTCAGGAGATCGCCGAACATGTATCGGAGGACGGGTCCACTGCGTCAAGCTCAGACCTGATCGACGATCCCAAATATGACGAGGCCGTCGAACTTGTGACAAGGCTTGGACACGCTTCGATATCTCTTATCCAGCGGCACATGCGCATAGGATACAATAGGGCCGCGAGAATCATCGAGGCGATGGAGTCTGAAGGACTTATAGGACCGTCGGACGGAACCAGCCGGCCAAGAGAAGTCCTGGCAGGAGCTCTGGGTGGTGGATTTGACCGGCGTCGTGAAGCTTACCTAAGGGAATAGCCAAACACGGAGCGGTCTCAACGAGTTCGTCCACGGGGTTCCTCCACAAATATTTCTGTAATGACCCTGTGTCTACGCCGCCTTATGCCCGGCTTCGTATGAACAAGACCGCTCTGCTGTTCCTATGGGCCGACACCGACATGATGAACATCTTCCTTGAGGAAATATCTAGAAAGTTCAGCGAGTTCTTGGTCATCACACAGATGGGTCAAGCGGGTAAGAATGGAGGACGACATGGAACGTGTGGGCTTTATTGGGCTGGGAATCATGGGCAAACCCATGGCCATGAATTTATTGAAGGCAGGATGTCCTCTGACCGTTTTCAACCGTTCGCCCGGCCCGCAGAACGAATTGGTCATGGCCGGGGCAACGTCCGCCGGGTCACCCAAGGATGTCGCGGGTCAGAGCGATATAGTGATTACCATGCTGCCCGATTCACCGGATGTGGAGCGAGTTGTTCTGGGTAAAGACGGCGTCCTGGAAGGACTCCATTCGGGAGGGTTGGTCTTAGACATGAGCACGGTCTTGCCGTCATTGGCGAGGAACATACAGGACAAGGCCCGGCAAAAGGGCTGCATGGCACTGGATGCGCCGGTGTCCGGCGGCCAAGTCGGCGCTCGGGACGCCACTCTGTCAATCATGGTGGGAGGGACGGTCTCTGCATTTGAACGGGCAAGACCGATTCTTGAAAAAATGGGCAAGAACATTGTGCATGTCGGAGATGCCGGGGCAGGCCAAGTGACGAAGGCCGCGAATCAAATTGTAGTCGCGGTGACGATTGCCGCTGTCAGCGAGGCGCTTGTGCTCGCAGCAAAAGCCGGTGTAGATCCCTCAAGAGTGCGCGAGGCACTTTTAGGCGGCTTTGCGCAAAGCCCAGTTCTAGATTTACATGGAAACCGAATGCTGCAACACAACTTTCAGCCTGGTTTTAGGACTGTGTTGCACCGTAAAGACATGGCGATTGTGCTGAATACCGCCCGCGAATTGGAACTGGCGTTGCCTGTCAGCGCAACCGTAGCTGAGTTAATGAACGCGCTGATTGCAAGCGGCGGCGGCGAACTGGACCACTCGGCTCTTGTCACCGTACTTGAGAAGCTGGGCAATGTGCAGGGAATCGCTCCGCCATCATAGTATCGTCAGAAAAGAAAGTGGGCTGACGACGATTACCGCTTGCGTTACGTGGTAAGGCGTTCCCGGAGCGACAACACGTGCTAATCTAACCATAACTCGGACAATAGCACAGGCCGTCGTCCTATACCGCAAATTAAGTATGATGTACCCAGAATCAGAGGTCCGGATAGTATTTAAAAACTGGATTTCGGATTCCGCCGGAATAACGAAAATAAGCTGCTTCGAATCTGACAAAACTTGTAGGAACTGGTATAGGCAGCCCCAGCCAATGCCTCGGTGTTACTCACGCACTCGGAAGACCTCATTCCTTTGCCCCGTGGGCTCTGAGGAGTTTTGCGATTCGAGTGTTACCTTTGTTCTGTGCCATCTTCAGGGCTGTGTCGCCGTTCTTGGCTTTTGCATGCACGTCCGCGCCGTTATCGATGAGGAGTCTAACGACTTCGAGGTTTCTCCCCCATTCAGCGGCCATGACGACCGTTGGGACGTCTTTGGTCTTGGCGTTCACCTTAGGGACCTTATCGATTGGGAATTCTAAAATTCGGAGCTTTCCGGACCTGGCAGCGTCCATGAGGACCGTTCGGCCGTTTTCGTCCTTGGCATTCACGTCGGCCCCGTTATCAATGAGGAGTTTCACAATTTCGAGATGTCCCTTCCCGCCGGCGGCCATGAGAGCTGTTCGGCCTAGGTTGTCCCTGGCATTCACGTCCGCGCCTTTTGTCAGCAAGGCTTTGATCTGCTCCAAAGAACCGTTCTCTGCTGCCTGCATCAGTTGTTCATTCAGTGAGGGCTCCGGCTCGGATTTCTTCAGCCTCTTCAATGTCGACTCATGCTGTTGCTCAGTTTTTCTTATGTTAACTTCAACAGTTGGCTTTGCCGTCTGTGATTTTGGTGTGTTAGCCGGAGGTTTCGGAGAAGCTTCGCTTCGATTGAGGGGTGTTGATATGGCAATACCATGCGATGACAAGCCTAGTTCTTTGATTCGAGTTTCATATGCCTCTTTGAGGCACTCCGCATTCTGACATGTGTTGCGTTTATTTTTCAGCCATTGCCTTTGGCTTTCGATTGTTCGCTTTTTAATGTCAGTCCGCTTCAGTGCTTCCAGGAATGCCTTGTTCAGGGACTCATCCAACTTCGATAATTCATCGCTACTGCATATAATTTTTTCGACTTCAGATGTTGCTTTTCCGCAATCAAAGCTTGCAGCGTGGATGTTTCCGGCGATCATGAGAAGAAAGAATATGCCTAAAATAAGCTTATGTATCTTCATGGCTTAGTACCTAACGGTTGAGATCGGCGCTTACTGATATCCAGGTCTGGGAACCACCGTGACACACAGCGATGCAACATCTTCAACAGGCGACTTGTTGTCACGATCAAGGCCCAAAAAGCAGAGCAGGCGATGAGAACTGTGACGCAGTGCTCCTGAAATGCAGCAGAACCATTCTGCCATGCGAGATTTACCAAAGGTACCCCAAGAGCGACCAGCAGGTACGAACTCCAGACCCACCAACCCGGTGTGTGTATGTGTTTATGGTGCTTCTGACGGGCAAAGTATCGGCAAAAGATGGCCACCACCTGCTGCAAGCCGAGAAAATATAGCCACAAAGCGCTGAAATACAGGCCCACGCCGGTCAGACGGTGCACCCTCGCTACTGTGAGCCAGCCCGTGTAGATATTAGCATCGTAAAGGGTCATTGACAGGGCGATCCGTATGGCATTGACCATCAGGGTGAGTCCATAGGCTGCGGCCAATGCCAGCGGCAGCCAGGCCAATTGGCTAGGAAGCCGACGTATGTGGTGCAGCCCATAAAACGCTGTCAATCCAAAAGCAATGATCATGAAGTTGACTCCAGCGCATCCCGGGGCCACAATGATGCCCTTGACAAAATCTACATGACCGACTCCGATTTCGGGCACCAGATGGGCCGAAGTAAACCAAGAGACTAGTTTCGCTGTGGGCCTGAGAATCCAATCCAGTTGTGTTGCCGTAGCCAGGCTGTAATGGCATTTGAGGAGCAGCATGACCAGCACCGCCAGCCCCACAGGGAACAAGTCAGGCCGCGAGTAAGTGGCGGCAAGATGGCCGAAAACGATTTGGCCTGTACTCGCGCACTGGCTTGGGATACCGTATAATAGTCTTCTCATGGCAATTCTCCTGTGCATACCACACATTCGGTTCTACTACATCGGATTGCGCCGTCGGCGGCGCCACAGCGTGACAAGCGCCGCAGACCAAATCAGGGCCAGCATTACATACAGGTCCGGTTCGGGAACATTGCGGCTGCCGATGGCAAGGTTGGACACTCCTTTGGGAAGCGGCAACGGCTGGGCCACGTCTTTCGCGAGCGCACCCGTGTTGCGGATTGCCTCGTGCACGGCGACAAAAGACGTGTAACGGGTAAGCAATTGATAATTAAGCCCTAATTGGATCACTTGCTCCCGTGTGGCGTTATCCGCCTCTCGAGGCGAATAATCAGAGAGCCGCGACAGGCGCTTGCGGGCCCACAAATAGGGCAACGCGTTATTGGCTTCCGACGGCTTGGTTTGCGCCACATCAAGCATTTGCTCGTAGGGGCCCTTGCCGGCTGTCCCGCGCAGCCGAATGGTCCCCTTGGGTTGCCCGCGCCACTTGCCGCACACGACGAGCGGGCGCTGAGCCAAAAGATCGGGCTGAACGGCCGGTTCGACATCGTAAGCGTCGAATGTGCCGAAATCGAGACTAATACCGGTCAGAACGGGCGCCTGGACATAGGCATTGAACCGCATGGCTGCCGAAGCCGCAGCCTGCGGCTCGGTGACAATAAAAGGTTCGCCCTGGCCGGCCCTGGCCAGACCCTCGAGGAGATAACGGTTCACACTGCTTCCAATGCCGAAGGTAAACACATTGGATTGATTCAAATTTTCACTGATCAGCGCAAAGACTTCTCTTTCCGCTGCAATGAGTCCGTCGGTGATAACGAGTATAGTGCGGGCGCAACCTTCGGTGCGGGGCAACGCAAGAGCCCTCTGCAAAGCGGGGTAGAGCTCGGTCCCGCCGGCGCCCTGTTGCAGTTCGATAAGATTCAGCGCGGTTGTGACGTTGATCGGGTCCGCGGGCAAGGACCGAGGAGCCAGCAGCCGGGATGCCCCGGAAAAGAGGATCACGTTGAAGCTATCGATTGGCCGGAGGGCGCCGAGGAGCTGTCTCACCAACACCTTGGCCGTCCCTATGGGAAAACCGTGCATGGAGCCGGACACATCCACAACAAAGATGTATTCCCGGGCGGGAATGGATTCGGTCGGTACCCGTTCAGGCGGCTGTACCATGAGCGTGAAGAAGTTTTCCTTGTCTCCTTTGTGAAGTAGCAGGCCCGATTCGATCTGATTCCCGGCAAGGCGGTACTCAAGGATGAAATCTCGATTGCCGCCTTTGCTCTCACTTTTCGCTAACGTGATACGAGCCTGGGATTTGTTGTCCCAGGTCACGTCAGTAGCATGAGTGCTGGAGGCCACCTGCTGGATCGGCATACCTGCGGCCAAAGTGACATTCATGGCAAACGCGCTTGTAGGCTCCTTATCTTCCGTCAAATAGGGGTTCTTGAGCCACTGATGGTGATCCGCCGCGCCTGCCTCGGGAATGGTGGAGTAGCGTGGTCCTACCACCGTGGGATATACGAATTCGTACATTCCCTTTTCCGGGACCAACAATTCGCTGTAATGCAGTTCTATGGTCACTTTATCGCCTGGCATGATATTGGCCACACTCATGGTAAAGACGTTGGGGCGCTGTTGCTCCAGAAGAGAAGCGCTCTGACCTGCTGCCTTGGCCTTGTCAAATTCTTGCTTGGCTGCCTCGCGCTCTTTGATCCGGGCCACCACCACATCTTCACCCACGGTCATGCGCATGCCATGTACTGCTGCACGCGTGGATCCGGGGAATACGTAACGGGCGTTAATCGGCTGTTTTCCCAGGTTCGCATATTCCTGAGTCACCTTGACATCGGCAATCACTCCGTTGATCGTAGCCGTGACCGAGGTCGCCTTCAGCGGGAAGCATTCGAGCCCTTCGTTCCCGCTCTCAACAAAGAAATAGGGTGAAAGGGTTTTTATCTCCCTTTCCACCTCGGCCTGCGCCACAAGGGGCATGAGAACACCCAGGAAAGAAACGAGGGCAATGCCGAGTGCCATAGCTGGCTGCATTCTGAAGTCAAACGAAATGCCGAAAATATCGAATAGGGTATTGCGCCGAAAATTCATTCGCTGTCGCATGGTTTCCCTCCCTCCCTTTTGATTGACGTGTGTACCTGAACGCCGGTGATGCTTGTCGCCAATCCAGCATCAAAACTTTAGCAAGCGATTGTGCAACGGTGATGGAGGGGATGAGGAAAGATTGTGGCAATTCTGTGCAAGAACAGTGCAGGACGTGGCTGACTGGGACTTACCGTATACCGGACGTTAGGTAGACATGGCTGACGAAGAATAGCGTCGGGACGAGGCTATCGCAGCGAGTTCATCCTCACGGTGACAACAACTGCCTTCTCTTATTGATTCGGCGGGGAAGGAAGCTCTACTAAAGTGAACCAGAAATCTCCAATGCATTCAATAGCCTTGGTGAACTGTTCCATATCCACGGGTTTGGTAACAAAACAGTTGGCTCTCAACTCGTAACTTCTCCGAACATCTTCCTCAGATTCCGAAGTCGTCAGAATAATGACGGGAATATGCTGCAGGAGAGGATCTGCCTTGATTTCGGCCAAGACTTCCCGCCCGTCTTTTCTGGGGAGGTTCAGATCCAAGAGGATGATCGCGGGCGAAGGCGCAGAAGAGAATTTTCCTCGCTTATGCAGGAATTCCATTGCTTCTTCACCGTCTTCAGCAACGTGCAGATTATTGAGCACCCTCCCGCTACTGAAGGCCTCCTTGGTCAACATCACGTCCACCGGGTTATCTTCTACCAAGAGAATTTCCACCGGTTCAACCTTCGTACCTGGAACCATCATATTTGCAGCCCCTTTTCAGGTATTGTGAAATAGAAAGTGGTTCCTACACCAGGTTCGGATTCCACCCAAACCCGGCCGCCGTGGCGCTCCACGACTTTTTTTACAATGGCCAAGCCCATACCCGTGCCTTCATAGTGGCTTCTTTTGTGGAGTCGCTGGAAGATCACAAAAATCCGATCCAAGTGCCTCGGTTCCATGCCAATACCGTTATCTCTAACGGAAAAGGTCCACTCATTATTGTCTTTGACGGCGGAGACATGGATCTGCGGCGGCTCATCTCTTCTAAACTTAATAGCATTCTGAATCAGATTTTGAAACACCTGCGACAGTTGGGTATCGTCTCCGGAGATTGTTGGCAGCGGATCGTGAGTAATCACAGCTCCGGCCTCCGCAATGGTGGAACTCAAATTCGTCATGACCCGGTACAGGATATGCTCACAATTTATCTGAGTTAGTGGCTTCCCCCTTGTTGCTATGCGAGAATAGGCCAATAGGTCTTGAATGAGAGTCTTCATGCGCGAAGCGGAATCAATCGCATAATAGATATACTGGTCGGCTTCGGCATCGAGTTTGTTTTTGTATTTCTTCTCCAAGAGCTGCAAACAACCCGCAATATTGCGAAGCGGCTCCTGCAAATCATGGGATGCCACATACGCGAACTGGTGAAGGTCCTGGTTTGACCGAGTCAGATCGGCAAATGTCTGTTTCAAAGCATTCTCGGCCTGGTTCCGCTCCGTGATGTCGATGCCCATCTCGAGGATCAAAAACGAGCCGTCTGTATCCATGAACGGAAAGTCGTAGATATCATAGTCTCTCCCATTTGGACCGGTCCAGTACCAGTGATGCGGCGCGCGGGTTTTCATGACAGTATATGTTTCGCACGTCTCGCAGGGCTCTGTCCGGTTAAACAGGAATTCATGGCATTGACGCCCCAGGGATTCTCCGAATGTCTCCCTGAAATACCGATTTGCAAACGGCATGTGGTAATTCGCATCGAGCAGGCAGACGTAAACGGGCAGAGTCTCCAAGACGTCATAGAGGCGCTGCCGTTCGGCGGTCACCATCTCCTGGGCCCGCCTCTGTTCGGTAACGTCAATATCTATCTCCAGAATGAGAGGAGATCCATCGGTGTCGGTAAACGGGAAGTCATAGGAGTCTATGATAGAGCCGTCCGGGCTTCTAACTTCCCAGTGATGGGGTTTGCCGGTTGTCAGCACGTTGTACGATTCGCAAAATTCGCAAGGCTCCTTCAATCCAAAACAGTAATCAAAGCAGTGTCGTCCATTGTCCTCGCCGAATTTCTCACGGAAGCTGCGGTTGGCAAAGGAGACATGATAATCCGCAGTCAAGAGGCACACCATGACAGGCATTGTTTCCAGGATGTCATATAACCTTTTTCGTTCGACTGTCAGAGACTGTTCCGCCCGCTTGCGGTCCTCAATTTCATGGCCTAATATTTCGTTTGCCGATCTGAGTTCGGCAGTGCGCTCCTCTACCTTAATCTCAAGTTCATCCCTGGCTTTTCTGAGGGCAGCAGTTCGTTCCTGGAGATGCCCAATCATTGCGTTGAATGCCTGGGCCAGTTTCCCCACCTCGTCGTCACGTTTCGTCTCCGCAACGTAATCGAAATTGCCTGCGCCGATTCTCTCCGCGCCAGCAGATAGCTCCTTGAGAGGTTGAACAACGGATTGCCTGATCAGGTAAATGTTGATTAAGATGACGACGACCATCGAGACCGCGATAGCCACAATGATTTCTTGAACGATGTGCCTCCGGTTCAGGGTCAGAATGTAAGTGGTTCTACTCAGGTCGCTTGCGGCATTGACCAATTTTTCGAGCCGGAGAAGCATCAGGCCTATAAGCAATTCCCTGACTTTTCGGTCTTCATTCTGATAATCATTGCCGTTCGAAATTATTCGCTCAAATTGAGGAGACAGAGAATTCACCGCTTGATACTTATTTTTCAGATCAGTCAACAATGCTCGGTCGACGGATTCGGAATTCATTTCATTGAGGGTTTGGCCGAGGGCTTCACGTTGCATGTCCCATTGTCTCAGAGTCCGTTTATCCCCCTGAACAAGATGCTGTTCCATGAGCACTGTCAACATGAAGGCGGAGCGGACCACTTGCGATGCGGACTCAGTGCCTCTGATCCCGTTTTCCACCAGCCGTGAACTCCAGAAGAGAAGCGCCGCCGTTCCCAAGGCAAAGAGTATGAGAATCCAGGCGGTTATCCGTATTCTGCGCTCGACTGTCATCGTTTCTTCCTAATGAAGTATTTTGATCCTTTCAGGCTGTACGGACCTCAAGGCATCAAAATAGATAAAATTTAATATGTCCGGTATATCGGATTGCTTGGTTTGGAGATCAGGAAACATCCACCTCAATTCCGTTTCCATTGTGAGGATGAGGGGGTGATCCAAGCCGACCGCAAACTGAATTTCCTTCCAGACAATCTCGATATGGTGGCTTGATCCCGATTTACGAGCGACGATTCCCTTAGCTTCATCTTGGTGATTCTTGACGAATTCCTCCGCTGAAATCATTGAAGACACAAAAGCTTGTACTGCGCGAGATCGCCTCTTTATCGTGTTCTCCGTGCCGAGCAGCAACCAATAATAGCTTTGTCCGCTCTGAGCTGGCCAACTCAAGGCATTAGTTCCAAGGTTGTTCGTCGCTTCCATGGCAAAAGGCTCCCAGACCGCCCCTGCATCAACATCACCTTTTGAAATGGCCTTTACCAGCCTCGAAGGGGATAGGTCTACTTTCTGGACTTCCTTGGACGGAATATTGTGTAAAGCCATCAAGAGATCGAGAAAGAATTCGGCGTTACTACCGCATAAAACGCCGATGCGCTTGTGTTTGAGGTCCTCCAATTGCGTGATGCCGTGGTCCTTTCTTGCCACAAGTTTCAGATTATCGGACTCGCAAAGATTGGTGATTATGCGCAGATCGGGACGTTCAAAAAAGAAACGGGCCGCAACGATTTCAGAGGCAGTGGCAAGATCCACCTTGCCCTCCAGAAGATTTTTAGCCGCTTGCAGCCCCGATTCTGAGAATTCAACATCTATTTTGAGACCATGTTCCGCGAAGTAGCCTTGGTCCTCAGCAATCCAGATTAAAGCCGAAAGATCTCCGGCGTACGTGCCCAGAGTGAGGCTTTCCATAGGTCCGCCGGGGGACGTCTTGGACTTTGGCGGCTCACAGCCGATCAGAGCGACCAGACCAACGACGGATAATAAAAGCATAAGAGTTCGGATCTTCACTCGACGGTTCCCCCTTCAGCGCAATTCTTGGGGATGAAACAGTGGATGCCTAAGTAATTATACCAATTACCACAACTTTTGACATTGCATACGGCTACCCTGAGAAAATCGGTGGTGCCCGGCCTCCGTGCCGGGCCGAACTGTTT
>DATJPW010000161.1:0-12529 GCA_035506215.1 Desulfomonilaceae bacterium | reverse complement strand
CAAGCGGTTGCAAAACCTCAATGGAAGAAAAGAATAATGCAATATTTTGTAGGGGCGGTTCGTGAACCGCCCGAAATCAGGGCGCTTCTCGAAGCGCCCCTACTGTATCACATGTGTATTCAGAGGTTTTGCAACCACTTGTAGTACGTCATAGAACTGAGCGTAATGCCGTACGGCATACAGTATCATCGTCGGCGGGTCCGCACGTGTGCAGGATCCGGCGGCTAACGTACCAATTGCGCCTTTCTGAGGATCTCGTCCGGGAATTTCAGGCCCAAACTTCTCATCATCGCCTCGTTGATGCTTATCTTGGGATCCGGGTCCATCTTGACTGGTACCTGAGATATCGGTTTGCCTTTGACGACCACGTCTACCACCGACTCGGCCAGGAAGCCGCCGAGCTTCATGTCATCCGCGGCAACTCCCGCGACCACACCGGCTGCGACCGGCGAGTCGGCAAATGAAAAGGTAGGAGTTTTCGTTACATTAAAAATCGGCAGGAGATTGGTTATGTTATCCATTATCAACCGGCTATTGCTTATGATAACCAGGTCTACCGTTGGGGCAAGCTTTTTTGTCCCTTCGATCAAGCTGTTCAAGTCGGTCGCCACAACCTCTTTATAGGTAATTCCGGACCGCGCACACTGCACACGTGTTCCTTGCGCCTCGAGGCGACCGCTGGGGTCACCTTTTTCGATCAGTATTGCGATCTTCTTGACAGTTGGGAAGAGGCTTTTAATGATTTCAAAACGTTTTTCATAGGGGATAAAGTAAGTCACGCCGGTGACTTTTCCTTCGGGCACGTTCAAGTTTGTAATAACTCCCAGCTCAGTCGGATTGTTACAGGCCCCCATAAAGCAGGGGACCTTAGGATCGACAGTTGCGAGAAACTGCGCCCCGGTCGAACGAAGGAAGACAATGCCGTCCATCGTGTCTTCACACTGTAGGAACACTTGCTCCGCCTCTTTCATATCCTTGAGTTGCCGGTATTGCTTGACTTCCAGATCAGGAGAAAGACCTCTCAGTTTCGCGAGAAACCCCATCACCACCCTGTTCACCATTTCGGATTTGGTGTCCCAGATAATGGCGATTTTCTTCTTCTGGGCAGCAGCCGTTCCAGGAATTGCAATGGCGGCTGCGAAAGTCAATCCAATGGCCACTATTAGAATAGCTTTCTTCATCTCTCTACTCCTCGCTTGGTTTGGCACCGATGCTCAGTGACGCGCAATAAGACGGAACCAGCTTGTGGCCCGAGAGCCCAAGTAGATTGTGGGGTGCGAAGTAAAGCATCAGTCTACAGGTGAAAAAGATTATCATTGCGATAACGCTGAAACCGCGGGGAAGCAATCTCCAGCGGTCAGCGTGTGAGACTACTTCCCCACGGAACGGAGCATTTCGCCGGTACCAATGGCAGCCTGTGCGAGGCTTATTCAGAATCGGTGCAACCTGCTAAGACGCTTGGACGGCACCGTGAGCGGTCATCCTGCCTTACTGCATCCCGATTTCTTTGAAGAAAGCCATTACATCTTCTTTGACGACGTTCGGGGCGCGGAAAACAGCGTAATGCGCAAGCGGGCTCTCGAACGAGGCCAGTTTCGCGCTTGGTATCTGCTTGGCTGCTTCCTCTGCCAGTATATACCGCAGCCACTGATCGTTTTTCACATGAATGATCAAAGTCTTGGCCTTTATTTTCGACAGCCTGTCATTGATATTGTAGTGTTCGCCCGCCGTATTTCGGAATATGAGATCGTTCACATCATAGTCTTTCGCCTTTGATACCAGATTCGCTCCCTCGTCGCCTTTGGGGTCCCAATAGAAGACGTCCTTCTTGGCCACGTCCCAGGGCTGTTTAGCTCGCATATCGAAACTCATACCCGTGTGCCCGAGAATAGACCATCCAAACATCATGCCTTTGTTGGGATGTTGCGCTTTGGGTAGCTTGTAGTAGTCCCCTTTGGTTTCTCTCCAGATAGGGTCGCTCTGCATGCCGTCGGTCATGAGTTGGAAGAGCCAGGTGGAAGCCGAGTCCGCGGCTGTGAGCCCTCCAATGGGCATGATCGCTTCAACGAAGTCCGGATGCATGACAGCCCAAATGTAGCTCTGGATGGCGCCCATGGACACGCCCGTAGCAAGTTTCACTTTTGCCACTCCGAGCTTGTCCTTCAAAAGACGGTAGTTGGCCTGAACATAATCGTAGTTCGAGTACCGCGGGAACTTCATTCCCAATCCGTCGCTGGGTTTGCTGGCGCCCCAGAGCCCCAACGCGTCCAAGAACACCACATAGTATTTGTTCGTGTCGATAAGCTTTCCCGGTCCTACTACAGCACCCTGTGCAAAGTCGTTTCCTTTCTGACCGTCGTACCAGTAGAAATACATGTACGAGGCGTCACCAGCGTAGTAAGAGCTGATAATAACCGCGTTGGTGATCTTGCCGTCTTTATCTCTTTGAGGCGTCCCCACATCGATATAGGCGACGCGCAGCGGCTCCTGGCCCAAAGATTCCAGCGTTGTCCCTCCCTTGCCGCCGAATTCGAACGCGGCCTCATTGCCCATCTCGTACTCGCCGCCGATGGCAAACTTCGGGACGGAGTAGAACTTCTTGAGCGAATTCAATTCCGGCACCCCTGACATGCCTGTCACAGGTTCAGCTGCGGCCGCCGAAAGAATGCCGAAGAAAAGGACGGTAAGAACAACGCAGAAGACACCAAACCAACACTCTCTCTTTTGAAGCGTCATCTCAGTACCCCCTTGGATAAATGCATTGAATTTCTAGGATGAGGAAAACAGCGGTCCTTCTTAAACGGTTCGTGGCCTTCCCCAAAAACGGTCGGCTCGATTTCACGCCACCCAGCACATTACATCAGTCTAGCGAGGGCTGTCGGGAAGTGGATGCCGTTTGGATCTTCATTCCTACAGATGCCGAATAACATTGCCTCGAATGAAGTGACCCTTGCCGCGTATTCGATCTTACACACTCTGTGCGCCATGTGTCTCGATAGCCCGCGGATGGATCTCTCCGGCGAAGACTGAATCATCTTTCCGCCGAAACTTGATCCATTCAGGACTGGTCAGAAGTTCACCTGATCTATCCCCTTGAGGCCGAGGATTTCCCTGACTTCCGATGGCGAAGCAGGTTCTGCCCCCAGTTCCTTTCCGATACGGATGATTTTTTCCACTTGCTCCGCGTTGCTTTTTGCGAGGGTACCCTTTTCCAAGTAAAGACTATCTTCGAGTCCCACCCGGGCGTTGCCGCCCAAGATGAGGGACGTCGTACAGAGCCGCATCTGGTCTTTTCCTGCCGCGCACACCGAAAACTGGAAGTCTCCTATTTGTTTTCTTGCCGTATCCACTAGAAACACCAGATTTTCCGGAGTGGCAGGGATCCCACCCAGAATACCCATGACAAATTGCAGATACACAGGCCGCCGCGCAATGCCGCGGTCTAGAAGAAAGGCAAGATTGTTAATCATTCCCACGTCGTATATTTCGAATTCCGGCTTGGTGTCGTTCTCATAAATGTAGTGTAAATACTCACGCATGGTCTTGAACGTGTTGGGAAAGATAAAATCTTCAGTCGCTTCCAGATACGGCTTTTCCCAATCGAATTTGAACGAGTCAAACTTCTGGAGCGTCTGGAACAATGCAAAATTCAATGAACCGGCGTTCAGTGAAGACATTTCCGGGCTCAGGTTGTTGACTACAGCGACCCGTTTTTCAGTGGGCTCTCCCAAACGACCTCCGGTCGTGAAACACATCACGATATCGCATCGTTTCTTCACTTCAGTTGCAATTTCTCGGTACACATCCTGGTCCGCGGTCGGAAAGCCGGTCAAGGGGTCCCGAACATGTATATGTACCACTCCGGCTCCCGCCGCATGGCATGCAACACAGTCTTCGATAATTTGTTTTGGAGTGAACGGTAAGAAAGGGGACATGCCGGGGGTGTGTATCGCCCCGGTCATGGCTGCTGTAAAAATTGTTTTTGACATAGCAACTACTCGCTCGTTATTCGATATATTTTCGCTCGCTCACAGGCGTCCTGTCAGCGCGATCCATGAGACCGGAATTCGTGAATGAAATCTGTCACCATCTCGTCCAGCCGATATGCAACGGTCCAATCCCAGTCGGAGAGGGCCTTGTCATCGCTGATTCTGGTTTTGGCAAGTCCGCCTAACAGGTTCATCACATTCGCGTCCGGGGCAAAAGACAAGTCAGCTTCCGGAATTTGTCGCTTAACTGCTTCAACCAATTGTCCGGCCGAATAAGCGGGGCTGATGCCCGCTATATTGTATACCGAACGGGACAGTCGCGATCGGTCTGCCTCCGAGAGCATTTGTAGAGCCCGACCCGCATCTTTGAAGTATAGGGCCGGCACCTTGGTTTCAGGCTCTACGAGCAGTACGTACGGCCGTCCTTTTAACGGCTCTTCTATTGCCCAGCAATTGTAACTGGACATGTGGCTCACGGTGGAAAACGGCCCTACTACGGATGGCAGGCGAACTCCCCTGAAATCGAGGCCAAAACGTTGGGCATAATACCTGCCGAGGAGTTCGCCGAACACTTTGCATGAGCCATAAATGGTTGTGGGATGACAACACGTCGTTTCGGTCACTTCACTTTCGGGGAGGTCTTCAGAATAGACCGCTATACTGCTGGAGAAGACAACTTGCCGAACCCCGAAGATCCTGGCAACCTCCAGGATGTTGTATGTCCCGACTGCGTTCACGTCAAAGGCCCGCCAAGGGTTTTGCTCAGACGGTACAGAGAGCAATCCTCCAAGGTGAAATATCCGGTCGACATCTCTGCCAAGGACCGCATTGGCCAACTCGGAGAGATTGGCCACGGAACCCGACATATATTCGAAACGGTCCGAAAGTTTTTTCAGAGGTTCGCGAACGGGTGCGACATCGAAAATTATTGGGCGCTCGCCTTTTTCGATGAGCATCCTGGCGAGTTCCGCACCCACAAATCCCGTTCCTCCGGTGATAAGTGTGTTCATTACTATTCCACCGTCCGGCTAAATGCACAGACTGTCACTGCGAGGACGTAACCCGGATTGCCGGTCAAAATCTCCCCACACCCCCCTTTACTAAAGGGGGGCTTAAGGGGGATATGTAGGCGGGACGCCTGTACAACATTTCACTCCTCGCAACGATTCCACCGATCTCTTCATGATCATGAGCAAATCGGCGCGACTATTTCGCTTTGATTTTCGTACAACCTGTCTGGTCGCACGGCACTTCCACATCCTTGGCCGGTATAGCCCAAGCGGGTCCCTCGAACGCGTGAGGGAAAAACTCGGACTTCGCGACGATCTCAGCCATCCAGATGGGCACCTGCGCCTGATGATCACACGGCCTCATGATCCATTCGCCTGCGGGACCGTTATATTTGAGTCCTTCCCAGGCAGTGATGACAGTGTTCACATCATCCTTGCCGGCTTTCTTGACCGCTTCAGCCCAGAACATAACCGCCATGTAGCCTTTGCCTATCAACCAGGCCGGATAACCGCCTTTGTCCTTATGGTACTCTGCGACAAATTTCTTGTTGGCCTCGGTGGGGATGGTAAGCATGTAGATCTCACTGGCCATGCTGCCCACAACCGCCGGGTCGTTGCCTACCGCCGAGATCGCTGTCTCATCGTTGAGGTAATAGCATGCGAATTTAGTCTTCAATCCCAGTTGATAGCCCTGTTTTAGGAGCAAACTGAGATCGTTCCCCCAGTTGGGTGTGAAAATGATATCGGCTCCCGATGCTATGATCTGTGTCACGTACGGAGCAAAATCCTTTTCGCCCAGCGGGTGGTAAAGTTCTGCCACGATGGCCGCGGACGGGGCGAGTTCTTTAAGCTTAGTTATGAATGCGGCGGTAGCCTCTTTCCCGAATGAGTAATCCTGGGCTATGGTGCAGACCTTCTTGAACCCTTTGTCGGCCACCCACTTGGCCAAAGCGAATGAATGCGTATCCGTGTTGCACGCTGTGCGGAAAAAATTTCGGCTGCATTTGTCGCCCGTGAGACTGGCCGCGTCCATGCCGTAGCTGAAAAACAGAGCGTTGTTCTTTTCACACAGCACCGACATGGCACCACCTACGCTGGAGCCGGTCCCGCCACAGAAGTACTTGACATTGTCTTTTAGAATCAGGTTCGTGGCCTTACGGGTTGCCACATCAGGTTTAAGCTCGCTGTCCACAGCGATCAGCTCCACCTTCTTGCCCAAAAGGCCTCCCTGCTCGTTGATTTTTTGGACCCCATACTCCACTCCGGCCAGATACCGCTCACCGATGTCCTTGAAATTTCCTGAAAGCGGTTCGGTGGCGGCCAGTTTGATGGTGTCCGCCGCTTGGGTGACTCCTACCGACAGCAGGGCCAACAGGACCACCATGAGAAGCCTCAGACCCTTGGCGCGCTTAAGCATCTGTTCCCTCCTTTGCGATTGGTCGGTGCATGCCGTCGGGGCATGCTAAACTTCCAGATATTTCCGTCTCACGTCATCAGCCTTTTCCAGAGCCTCCCTGTCGCCCTCAAAGACTATCTTTCCTTTGCTCATAATGTAGAAGCGAGACGCCACCCCGATAGCCGCTTTCAGATTCTGTTCCACCAGCAGGATGGTCACTCCGGACTGCTGAATATCCACCAGCATTTTAATGACTGCCTTTACCAGTATAGGAGCGAGCCCCTCGGTGGGTTCGTCAACCAACACCAGTTGCGGATTGCCCATGAGAGTTCGCGCCACGCTTAACATTTGCTGTTCACCACCGGACAGTTCATTTCCCATGTGACGACGAAGCTCTCCCAGTCTGGGAAACATGTTGTAGGCCCTGTCGACATCCCAGACATCGGCGCCGGCTGTTTTCTCGCTTGCTCCCGGTTTGATACCGATCAGAAGGTTTTCATGAACAGAAAGACTCGGAAAGATCCTGCGATCTTCCGGGACGATTCCCACGCCAAGGCGCGCTATCTGATGCGGCAACAGACCCACAATGTCTTCGTTTTCCAGGAGGATTCGCCCCTGCGCGGGCCTGACCATACCCATGATGCTCTTGAGCGTGGTGGTTTTCCCGACGCCGTTTCGCCCCAAAAGGCAAACCATCTCTCCTTGGTCCAATTGCAAATCCACACCCTGGAGAATATGGCTTTTATCGTAATAACTGTGCACATCCTGGAGTTCCAGGAACATCGTTAATCACTCCCCAGGTAAGCGTCCTTCACTCGCTGATCGCGACGGACCTCTTCCGGTGGTCCTGAAACCAGCACGGTTCCGTTCTGCAAGACCGTCACAATATCGGCGAGTGAAAACACGACATCCATATCGTGTTCGATAATGACCAGTGTCCGACCCTCAGTGACACGGCTTATAATTTCCACGGCTTCTGCGGTCTCTTCTCTCGTCATCCCAGCGGTTGGCTCGTCCAGGAGGATCAGTTCAGGGTCGGTGGACAGGGCCATACCGATCTCCAATGCCCGCTGTTGCCCATAAGAAAGCTCTCGTGCCGGGATGCTCGCGGAATCGGCAAGCCCCACGCGCCTGAGAATCTGCCACGTGGCTTCATCGATTTCTTGCAGTGCTCCCGGACCTCTAATGAAGCTGTATCGTAAACCGAATCGAGACCTGACACCCGCCCTCACGTTTTCAAACACGTCTAATCCGAAAAAGGCGTTATTGGTCTGAAAAGATCGAGCCAGCCCGAGTCGATTGCGACGATGGGCAGAATATCTCGCTATGTTGTGCCCCTTAAACATGATCGTGCCGGCACTGGCCGGGTGCTTGCCGGTAATAACGTTGAAGAGTGTCGTCTTCCCCGCTCCATTCGGACCGATGATGGCATGTTTTGTCCCCGCCTCCACCGACAGATCGATGCCTCGTAGGACGACGAGCTTAGAAAAGTCTTTTCTGACGTCCACCAATTCCAGGATGCTCACGTCTCCCCCTCAGCTTCGGCCGTGGTGCCCTTCCAACGGGCTTTGACCCACCTAAAGACATCTTCAATCAGTTTCGACAGTCCTCCGGGGACGAAAATAACCATGACAATAAAGATCAACCCCATGAAAAATGGCCAGCGGTCTGTAATGTCGCTGAGAAAATTCTGGAGATAAATGTAGACGAACGCGCCTAATATCGGGCCTGCAAAACGCCCGCTGCCGCCTACGAATGTGATAAGCAGCACTGTTGTGGTCATGGTGATGGAGATTGCATCCACGGAAACGAAGCTGAAAAACAAAGCGTAAAATGACCCGGCAAGACCCGCCAACCCGCCGGTGAGGGCGAAGAGAATCAGCCTGGTGATGTTCGTGGAGTACCCGAGGAATTTCATCCTCTCTTCGTTCTCCCTCATCAAAACGATCGTGTTACCCATGGCGGTGCTGGTGAAGTACCAACTAAGCAGGATCGCCGAACCGAGAATTACCAAGGTCACGAAATAAAAGACCACCACGTCGGATGTGTTGATAGTGACAAAGCCCAGATTGATCTCGGGACGAGTGAGGCTCAGACCGTCATCGCCATGGGTTATGAAGGTGAATTTTATCGCCATCGCGTTGAAAAGAGCGTTGAACGCCAACGTCAACAGAGCAAAAGAAGCACCCTTCTGCCTTAAGATCAGAAAGCCTATCAGAAATCCTACCAGCGTGGCCGTACCCGTGGCCAATGCCACCACCGCAAAGAAATTCAGGCCTGCAATGTGATTCAGCGCCACCGCAGTGGTATACGCACCCAGTCCGAAAAACATCGCATGTCCAAAGGAGAGCAAATTCCCGTAGCCCAACAGAAGATTGTAAGAGACACCAAACATGGCAAACACGATTATCTCGGTGAGAAGACTCACGTGGAACCTGCCCAACACGAGTGGGAGACACAGGAGCACGAGGACGGCCAGAATCTGGTACATGAAGCGGTTTTTCACGACTGCCTCCCGAACAGGCCGGAAGGCCTTACCACCAGCACGGCGGCCATCAACATATAAATTAACGCCAGGGAAAACTTTGGAAACAACAGCACGCCGAATGCCTGAAGTTGACCTATCATCAGCGAAGCCAGCACCGCACCACCAAGGCTTCCCATTCCGCCGATGACGATCACTACGAATGCATCCACCAGGATAGCATCGGCCATCCCGGGAGATGTTGTGAGCAACGGACCGGCAATCACGCCTGCGAAACCGGACAGGACGGCCCCGAAACCGAATACGGCCATGAACAAGACCGGCACGTTAATACCCAGAGCGCCTACCATGTCCCCATCATCCACGGCCCCTCGGATGATGATACCGACACGCGTCTTGAAAAGGGCAACAGCCATGATTAGCCCGATCAGAATTGACACTGAGAATACAAAGAGTCGATACGTCGGATAGGTGATCCCGAAGAGATCCACGCTTTGAGCCAATAAGCCCGTGATCGGTACTGCAAGGGGTCTCGTGCCCCAAATCCACTTTACTGACTCCGTAATGATGTAGGCTACTCCGAAGGTGAGCAACAACTCGTGCACGTGGCCCAGAACGTGGACTTTTCTGAGAAGGAATCTCTCCACAGTCGCGCCGATAACAAAGAGCAGAGCAGGAGCTACAACTAGAGAGAGCCAGAAGTTACCGGTCATCCGCAGCAGGGACCAGGAAAAATATGCTCCCAGCATATAGAACGTGGCATGCGCAAAATTCAGGACATTCATCATTCCGAAGACTAGCGTGAGGCCGGAAGATACCAGGAATAGAAGACCTGCGTACGTTAGGCCGTGAAGGAAGAAAACGACAAACGCGTTCATGTCTTTCCGTTCACCTCGCTCAGCTCGGGTTATGCTGCTACATGCATGCGCCGGATCGTTGCCGCTCTAACCGGTCACAAGCTTTGTGATTTTGAGTAGAATCGAGTCGCGCTTCCGTATCACCTCTTGAACTCGCTCCGGAGGCCATTCATGAAACCCTTCGCCCGACTTTGCCCCTAGTTTGCCCTCCTTGAGCTTTCTCTCCAAGATGGGCAAAGGACTGTCGGCATTCTCAAGAAAAGGAAAAAGATAGAGATGGACATCATGCGTCAGGTCCAAACCTGCCAGATCTGCCGTCTCCAAAGGCCCCAGGAAAGGCATGCGCAACCCGAACCCGAATTTGACAACAGCGTCTATATCTTCAGGAGTCGCGATCCCGGCTTGGGCAAGAGACATCGCCTCTCTCCATATGGCATGCTGCATGCGGTTCCCGAGAAATCCCGGCACGTCCTTCAGGACCTTCACCGGCCGTTTGCCCGCGTCTTTCATGAATTCGTACGCGGTCTCGAATGCCTCATCGGAGGTATACTTGGACCGGATGATTTCCACACAGGGCACTATATGGGGCGGATTCCAAAAATGGGTGCCGACGAGTCGCTCCCTTTTTTTCAGCGGTTCCGCGATTTCAGTGATGCTGATGGCTGACGTATTGGTGCATAGAAGCGTCTCGGAGTTCACGTACTCTTCTATTTCAGCGAAGATTTTCTGCTTCAACGGAAGCTTCTCGCTGACGGCCTCGATGATCACCTCGGATTCCGTCGCGACGTCTTGTAGACTGGAACACTGCCGTATCAAAGCGAGACATCGTTCAGCATCTTCCGCGGCGGCAAGCCCAAGATCGAGAAGCGTGTTGAAATTTTGACGAATTCTCTCCGCCGCGCCCTCCAACGCTGATTGGTTGCTGTCGTACAAGCATACCGGATATCCACGGGCTGCAAAAAGCTGGGCCAAGGCATGCCCCATGAGGCCCGCGCCGACAATCCCTACTTTTTTCTTATCGACTAATGTTCGTGCACTCATGGCTTCAAAGCTCACTGTAAATGACCATCAGGCATTTGACCGCCTTTGACCCTGCCGCTGCACCGAAATGGGGGACATTGGAGTCAAAATAGATACAATCACCTTCTTCAACGATCAGTTCCGTGTCTCCGTAGGTGAATCGCATTGTCCCCTCCAGGACGAACAGCATCTCCTGACCTTTGTGCTGAAAAACACCCTGCCCTTTGGTCCGTACGGGAAGGGTCAAGATGTACGGCTCCATGCGCCGATCAGGAAAACTAAGCGCTAGAGGTTCGTACGAATAGCCGAACGCGGTGCCGTCCCTAGCCATGATTTTGCGTCCGGATTTTTTCACGAGCGTGATAGACGTTTTGGTCTCATCATCCGAGAAAATGGTCGCCAGACTGACGCCCAAGGCGGTGGCAATTGTGATCAATGTAGCGACCGGGGGGGATTTCCTCGAATTCTCGACCTTCGAAAGGTAGCCCTTGGTGAACCCGGTTTTGTCCGCCAGGTCCAGAAGGTTAAGGCCTCGTTCCTGCCGGAGTTGTTTTATTTTGCGGCCGATTTCTGCTTCACCGAGCATTTCGGATCTTCCTGTGAAGGGATCTGGACTCGTTTCGCGTTTTCGGGCCATTTTGTTTCCTTGTAGGAAACCCTCAGCCCTTCCGGACCATTCAGCGTTCCATGGAATACTCAAAAACCAGCATGATCATTAGAATTGGCAGAGGAAAGCTGAGGTTTCCTACTCAAAAACTTTTTTGCTCCTAATAGGAAACTTTGTCAAGAGTTTTTTTTGAAGATGTGTTACATTCCGCGCAGGAGGCGTTGCTCGGCTGGAGAGGCGCAAGCAAAATTTGGAGGGCTGATTTAATGAAATGGCTCCGGGTCAGGATGGATGCGACACGCGTCTCATGAAAAGGATGCATACAGACGCTATAGGGCGAACCTGGATTTCGACGGACATGAGCAACTTGAAATCTGACTGTATCCTGCTTGGTAACGGCTTTTGGAGCCCTGCTCAAAAGATTAGACAAATGACCTGGAAAAGTTTAAGATCTTTTTCCTTCTTCATTTTAGCAACATATATAGGTCCTGTTAGGGGACCGTAATCACGATAATTCTCCAGCAAAGTTCTGAAGTCGGAGCAATGTCCCGTTAGATTTGTATCTGCACGAGGAGGTGTAAGGATGCGGCCTTTATGGGAACCTTCGAAAGAACGAATCGAAAAATCGAACATGACGCGGTTCATCAACTACGTGAATCAGAAGCACTCGCTGAACCTTGACGGCTATCATCCTCTGTATGACTGGTCCATCAACAAGCGCGAGGAATTCTGGGCTGCCATATGGGAGTTTGGAGAGGTCATCTCATCGAAGAGATGGGACAAGGTCCTGGAAGACTCTCCCAGCATGATAGGCGCCAAGTGGTTTATTGGGGCGCGATTTAATTTCGCGGAAAATCTCCTGCGTTTTCGAGATGACCGGCTGGCCATAGTATTCAAGGGAGAGGGCCAACCAACCGTACGGATGACATTCGCTCAACTTTATGACGAGGTAGCGCGGCTGGCAAAGTCACTACGTGACATGGGTGTGGTCAAAGGGGACAGGGTCGCGGGCTATCTGCCTAATCTACCTGAGGCGATTGTAGCCATGTTGGCGACAACCAGCATAGGAGCTATCTGGTCTTCCTGTTCTCCGGATTTCGGCATAAAGGGAGTTTTAGACAGGTTCGGTCAGATCGCGCCCAAGGCGCTGTTCACCGCAGACGGT
>DATJPW010000160.1:0-4106 GCA_035506215.1 Desulfomonilaceae bacterium | reverse complement strand
TTGGCTCAAGTTGATAAAGTTGTCAATTTGCTCGAGAAAGTGTCTTTGATATGGTTGGTTATTGCATTTGGAGGTGCGTTGATCGCCATAGTCGGAGACATGTTACTCTCCCCAGGAATCGCTTTAGAAAGTGAAAATGTCATCCTTATTCCCATTTTATCATTGTGCCCAGCTGGTATATTTACCCTCCTAGTCCAATTGTTTGTCATACTACCCAAACGCCCACTAAATCGCTTTCGAATATTTATTCTTGTTGCAAGCATTATGGCCCTACCTTTAGGCTGTTTCTTTGAGTTTGCCTTTGTGCAGAGTCAGCATTAGGTGTAATTCTCTAAAGGGAGCTATTCAGTATTTATGGGGAATGAATCTATGTTCAACGACGGGCTAACACCGGCTCCACCTGACCGCCTTCGGCGCGGTCCGCGGCGGCCATTTGGTAGAAAATGTGATTTCACGCCAGCTCGTCTCACCCGCCCCGGCGGCAGGTATCCCCTCCGCACACTCGGGGTGTGCTCCGCGAGGGAGAATCAGCCAATCCGTTGTGCCTAAATGCCGGCTCGACTTGGGAGGAAGTATGAAAAAGTGCCTTTTCTTAATCTTTTCCTTATCATTCTTGCTTGCCGCCTGTTCTCCATCCCGCTATCCAGAGCTAACAGTAAGTTTATCAGGTGCTTCTTTGATGCAAGGCGTACAGGCCATTATCCATGTGCATGTGAGTAATCCAGACCAGGAAGATCGTCCAGGGATGAAACTATTGCTGGGCATCTCAAAGAATGAAGATAGCGCCATGTCTTTGATCCAAGAAATCCCAATCTCACTAAACGCCGGGCAGACATTTGAGCAGGATGTCCCCTGGTATGTGGATCTCAAGCCAGTGGATAGTAGCAGCTATCTGTTCAGATCTGTGCTGGAAGGGCCAGATTCGCTCATCCTTGCTCAAACAAGCACACCCCTCGAATTCGTTCAGCCAGCTTTGACTATGAGTATCGCTCCCAAAAGGTTTACCATTTTCTCACCCACAACAATCACGTTTCAAGTCACTAATCCTAGTGATTTCAAATGGAATGGATTCAAGCTTTTACTCTGTTATGCTCCCATAGGCGCATCAAGCCAGATTCAAATTATTGAGGAATCACTCAACCTAGCCGCCGGAGAAGTGTATACTCATACTGTTAACTGGAACGCCGATTTCCAAAATATTCCAAGTATAAATTACCAGCTCTCTCTGATGCTATTATTGCCAGATGACACGGTACTGAGGCAGATATCCACACCAATCGACGTGGTTCAGCCTGACTTGAACATTTCCATCGACCCTGCTCAACTCATGTTGAATACCAAGGCGACTATCCATGTTAGTGTGACTAATCCAAGTGAAATGGACTGGCAAGATTATCAAGTACATCTTTATTACGAAGCAGTCGACGACACAAGCCGCAACTGGATCCAGACTCTGACCTTTTCCCTAAAGGCTGGCGAAACTTTTCAGCAAGACGTCACTTGGAATATCAATTACATCCCACCGGGTCCGAACCATAATCTGGATGTACTCCTCATGACACCCGGACCAGACATTTATGTTGTGCTCGCTGAAGTAAAGATTCCTTTATCCTTTTCCGCCCATTAACCTTTGGCATCTTTTATCGTTAGGATGTAGCGACAGTTAAATTGCCACTCTTACAAAAAGGGACATAGGCTGCCCAACACCGGCTTCACCTGACCGAATCTCCCTTCGCTACGCTTCGGGGGGAATCAGCCAATCCGTTGGGCAGGTCTATTTATTGGCGATTCTCAGATAAGAATAGGAGCTATGGGATGCCTTTTTTTCATGTGCAGGAGACTCCGTATAAGAAAAAAAGAAAAGGGGTACAAATAAAATCATTTTCTGGAGAGCATATCCAGATGACATTCATCCTTTTGGATTCCGGTTTTGTTTCGAGGCACAGCCATTCCGAGGAGCAAATAGGCTATGTTCTTTCAGGCGAGGTTGAAATAGTCATCGGCAAAGAAAAAATGGAATATGCTCGTGGGGACGGCTATTACATACCGGCTGAAACCCCCCATTCCTTTCGAGTATTACTTGGGCAGCCAGTCGAATTGATAGAGATTTTCAGCCCACCGAAGGAAGAGAATAGGATATAGCTATTTCGCGAGAGGAAGAGAGATGAAAGGATAACAGTATGAGCATTGGTGAGGCGTTCGATGCTTCGATAGAATACTATGATGATTGGATGAAGAAAGCATTACCCAATTATGCTGATATTTACAGTACGGCATTGGAGCTGCTGACCTTCGAGACGAATGCGCCCATTGAAGTTCTCGATCTGGGCGCCGGAACCGGCTTGTTTTCGGAGCATGTGCTGAGGAAATATCCGAAGGCGAATTTTGTGCTCTATGACCTGGCGGAGAAGATGCTAGGGGTAGCCAAAGAACGGTTTAGAGACAATCCGCAACAATTCAAATATGTGGTCGGCGATTATCGGAAAGTACATGGAGACGCCGAGTATGATCTTATAATTTCCAGTTTATCGATCCATCATCTGGAAGACGACGAAAAGTACGAACTGTTTGGTAAGGTCTACAAGTTGTTGCGTCGGAGGGGCATTTTTATCAACATAGATCAAATTCGGGGGGAAACACCGTATTTGAGAGAGCTATATTGGAATCATTGGCTGGAACAGGTGAGAGCGGCAGGTTTTTCTGAAGAGCGTATTCAGGAGAGTATAGGACGAAGGATCCCGTATGATCGAGATGCACTTTTGTATGACCAGTTACAATGGCTAAGAAGCAGTGGCTTTGCAAACGTAGATTGTGTCTATAAGAATTTCTTTGTAGGTGTTTTCTTGGGAGTGAAAGAATAAAGACCCGCCCAACATCCAGGAGGGCTTCGCGAAGTCCGACCAAAGGGAAGCTGTGCGATAATGGGCGTGGCAAGCCCAGCAAGTCCTGTACCCCCCTCCCGCGGTAGAGCCATATCGCTAGACCGTTTCATCCATTTGAAGGAAAAATGATGCTATCCGGCGAAGTAAGTCTCGAAGAAGAAATGCGATTGTTAGAATTAGACGCTTCCTCCGCGCAAAGGTGGGCGAATGCTGGGAAAGTCGAGGAGTGGGTTCATAAATATCTCTTGAGCGGAAAAGGTGGAAAGTCAGATCCGGAATTCTCAGAAGGCTTAAAGCGCGAAAGACGTTGGTGGAATGGGCCTGTAGAACTTTGTCTCGATGATCTGTCTCCCGCAGTGGGAACTGATCCTGGCATGGAATATGTGGTTGAAAAGGATCGTTGGTACGCTTGGACCAGCAGGCTGGCAAAATCGTTTTCGAATCCAGTCTCTCTTCCGCCATTGATTGCTGAGTATCGAGGAGGCGAGTTGAGTATACGAGATGGGAACACCCGATATGGAGCAATGAGATTGCTTGGATGGACGAGATGTTGGGTGATCATTTGGTATAACTCGGAAAGCGACTATCATCGACACAGTGAAGAACTTGTTGGGCGAAAAACGGCCTAAAACCAGCTCGAGCGGACAGGCGGGCAAGCCCGTCCGCAGACATGCTGCAAGACCATGGTCTCGGCATGCGACCAACCCTTCCCTGCCCCACCCCTGCCGCCAGACCCAATCGTTAGGCGCTTTCGTAGGGTCAAAAAAAGTGGGTTTCTATCTTGACTAAACAGAATATCCGTTCTATTATTGAGCGGAAGGATTTTCCGCTAGCGCGAGCCGTTAGGCCGCGGATAATCCACTCCTTCACCCCATTTACAAATAGGAGACAAATATGAGACGAGTTACTGGTATCGGCGGTATCTTCTTCAAGGCCAAAGACGCTCCAGCGCTGCAAGCCTGGTACAAGCAGCACTTGGGAATCGATGTCCAAGTCTGGGGCGGGGCTGCCTTCCCCTGGACCGACGCCGATGGCAAACCGATCGCAGGCACAACGGTCTGGTCCATCACTTCGGAAGAAAGCGACCAATTTGCTCCGAGCCCTGCTCCCTTCATGATCAACTACCGAGTGGAAGACCTCCACGCCTTGGTCAAGGCCCTGAAGGAAGAAGGCTGCAACGTGCTCGACAAGATTGGCGAATCCGAGTACGGGAAGTTTGCCTGG
>DATJPW010000159.1:0-6219 GCA_035506215.1 Desulfomonilaceae bacterium | reverse complement strand
GATCGAATGGCGCAATTGGCGATCAACACCATCCGCACCCTTTCCATGGACGCGGTCCAACAGGCCAAGTCAGGACACCCGGGTACGCCTATGGCGCTGGCGCCCTTGGTCTACACGATCTGGAACCGCGTCATGCGCTTCGACCCTCAGGAACCGATATGGCCCAACCGCGATCGGTTCGTCCTCTCCAATGGTCATGCCTCAATGCTGCTGTGGTCTATGCTTTACCTCACCGGGGTTCGAGCGGTAAACGCCGACTACGAGATCTTGGGACAGCCTGCGGTAACCCTGGATGACATCCGCCGTTTCCGTCAGCTCGACAGCAAGGCCCCAGGGCATCCCGAATACCACTGGACCTCGGGGGTCGAGACCACCACCGGCCCTCTGGGGCAAGGCGTAGGCACCAGCGTCGGCATGGCCATAGGCCAGAAGTGGCTCGCAAGCCGGTACAACCAGCCGGGGTTCGACATCTTCGATTACGACATCTATGCAATTTGCGGGGACGGCTGCATGATGGAAGGTATCGGCTCTGAGGCGGCGTCGCTTGCGGGTCATCTGGGTCTCGACAATCTCTGTTGGCTGTACGACAATAACCACATCACCATCGAAGGAAACACCCGCATTACCTTCACGGAAGACATCGCCGCCCGTTTCCTCGGGTATGGCTGGAACGTGCTGAGGGTGGGCGACGCCAATGATGTCGAGCGCATCGAAAACTCGCTTGAGACATTCCGAAAGACGACGGGCCGCCCCACGTTCATTATTTTGGACAGCCACATTGGATACGGAGCCCCCCACAAGCAGGACACCTCTGCGGCCCACGGCGAGCCCCTCGGCGACGAGGAAATCCGTCTCGCCAAGCGCTTCTATGGCTGGCCCGAGGAAGCGCAGTTCTTTGTACCCGAAGGGATTCAAGAACACTTCGCGGCTGGCATGGGAGCCCGGGGAGCAGAGGCCCGCCGCCGGTGGACGGAACTATTCGAAGCTTACCGGGGCAAGTACCCGGAACTCGCTCTCGAGATTGACCAGATGCAGCGCCGGGAACTCCCCTCCGGATGGGACCGTAACCTGCCCCTGTTCCCGGCCGATCCCAAGGGAATTGCAGGGCGTGAGGCTTCGGGCAAGGTACTGAACATCCTCGCGCAGAACATCCCGTGGTTGCTCGGGGGTTCGAGTGATCTCGGACCCTCCAACAAGACTTTCCTGACGTACGAGGGTGCCGGAGACTTCCAAGCCGGCAGTCCAGGAGGGAAGAATCTCCATTTCGGGATCCGCGAACACGCCATGGCTGCTATTGTAAACGGGCTCTCCCTCTCCAAGCTCAAAGCCTTTGGTGCATCCTTCTTCATCTTTAGCGATTATGCCCGACCCGCTATACGGCTTTCAGCGTTGATGGAACTACCCACGATCTTCATCTTCACGCATGATGCGATGGGTGACGGCGAAGATGGCCCTACGCACCAACCAGTGGAGCATCTCGCCTCTTTTCGCGCCATCCCCGGACTGCTTTTGCTGCGACCATGCGACGCCAACGAAGTCGTCGAAGCTTATCGCTACATCATGCAGTTGCGGCACCAGCCCGCCGTGCTCGCTCTGTCTCGCCAGCCGCTGCCAACTCTGGACCGTGGCAAATACGCGCCAGCGTCCGGCGTCGCTAAGGGAGCCTACGTACTGGCCGACGCCCCAGGTGGCAGGCCCGAGGTCATCCTCATCGCTTCGGGTAGTGAGGTCAATCTCGCGGTGCAGGCCCACGAAGAACTGCTGGTCGAAGGTATTCAATCGCGAGTGGTTTCCATGCCATCCTGGGATATTTTCGAACATCAGACTAAGGAGTATCGCGATACCGTCCTGCCACCAGGAGTCAAGGCGCGCGTAGCTGTCGAGGAAGCCTCCACTTTCGGTTGGGAAAGGTACATCGGTGACGCCGGCCGCGTCATCGGCATGAAAACGTTCGGTGCATCCGCCCCGCTCAAGGAACTGCAAAAGAAATTCGGGTTCGAGCCCGACCGGGTCGCGGAGACAGCGAAGGAAGTTCTTGGGAGACAATAGAGCACGAAAAGGATGGAGGGCAAAATCGCCGTAGGACGGCTTGGAGGAGTATTATTGCCCGAAGGCGGGAGGGCTTGTCTTTCGGCACAATGCGAGAAGTTTCGGAGGCGAATAGGAAACCTTGAGCCACAATCGTCGATGGCAAATGTCGAGCATTTGCTATAACTTCTTGCGAACAGGAGGTTTGGGTTATGCATGTAGGGATGCTTTCGCCCATTGCGTGGCGAACTCCTCCAACGCACTATGGTCCCTCGGAGACGATCGTCTCACTTCTCACCGAGGGTCTGGTCGAGAGAGGAGTGGACGTAACTCTTTTTGCGACGGCAGATTCTGAAACATCCGGCACCCTGCACCGGGTTGCGCCGAGGCCATACGAGGAGGACAAGACATTAGACCCCAAGGTGTGGGAGTGCTTGCACATCAGCGAACTCTTTGAAATGGCGGATGATTTTGATATTATTCACAATCACTTCGGTTTTCTTCCACTCAGCTATTCCGGGCTGACAAAGACTCCCGTGATCAACACCATTCATGGATTCACATCCCAGCAAATCCTAGCAGTCTACAGAAAATACGACAAGAAGGTCTATTATGTATCCATAAGCGACGCCAATCGCTCACCGGATCTCACGTATCTGGCGACTGTCTATCACGGGATCGATCTTGAATCATTCACATTCAACGATAGAGGGGGAAATTATCTGATCTTTTTCGGACGTATTCACCCTGAAGAAGGGACCCGAGAGGCCATCAAAATAGCAAAACAGGCCAAGCGAGATCTTGTTATCGCCGGAGTAATCGAGGATGAGGAATATTTTCGTTCGGAGGTTGAGCCGCACCTGGACGGCAAACAGGTCCAATACATAGGCAGAGTAGGGCCTGACAAAAGAAATGCGCTACTGGGAGGCGGCAGAGCACTTTTGCATCCCACAAGTTTTGATGAACCATTCGGCTTATCGTTAGTTGAAGCCAACGCGTGCGGTACGCCCATAGTAGCTTTCCCAAGGGGCTCTGTGGGAGAAGTCGTTCGCCATGGAGTCAACGGCTTTCTCGTTGAGGACATATCAGCCGCGGTTAAGGCGGTAAAGCGTATAGGCGAGATATCGCGTCGCGAGTGCAGGAAAATTGCCGAGGAGCGATTTTCCAGAGATCGGATGGTCAATGACTATCTCGGGCTCTACCACCACATTTTAGAAGAGAACAAAAGGGAAGACCATCGACCCTGGGGCTACTACGAGATCCTCTCGGACATGCCTGACCACAAGGTCAAGCGAATCGTCGTCTTCCCGGGGAAGCGGCTGAGTTTGCAAAGCCACCGGAGACGAGCGGAGCACTGGACGGTGGTGAGTGGAAATCCTGTGGTCATTCGCGATGCCGAAGAGATTTCGTTGAAGCCCGGCAGTTCCATAGACATTCCGCGAAGGGCAAAACATCGCCTTTTGAATCCTGGGCGAGAGCCGGTGGTGTTCATAGAAGTGCAGATGGGTGATTATTTCGGGGAAGACGATATAGAGCGATTTGAAGACGACTACGGAAGAGCTGTAACAAATGTCTAGCATGTCAAAAGATTGGCTCCTTGGCCAGTTTTGCCTCAGTCAGGTCTTGTGGGGTACGACCCTCCGGCCGGATCTATGTCAGGCGGATGCTGAAGAGACCGGATTCCGGGGCAAACGTCCCCGAAAGGGCAAGACCAATGAATAATGTCGGGCCACGAGGAATACGGGAGTTGATTACGAGATTTCTCTCGAAAGCATCGACGGATCAGGTTACAGACAAAGGTGTTCAGGCTGGGCTCCGGGCGCTGCTCTACGACGGAGTTTGCTCCCAGGTAATGGATACCCTCACTAGCGGGACGTTTCTGGTTGCCTTTGCCCTCTTGCTGGGCGCTTCGAACAGCGTAGTCGGACTGCTGGCCGCCGCCTGCCCCGTCACGCAGTTACTGATCGAGATTCCTGCGACCGACCTTGTCAACCGGACCGCCAGGCGTAAGACGCTCGTCGTGCTCAGCTCGTTTTTGAGCCGGGTTTTCTTGTTGGTCGTAGCCCTAATCCCGTTGCTTCTAGCACGTGAGCAAGGCCAGTGGGTCTTCATTGCATGTCTTTTCCTGTATTATGGACTGGCGGCGATTTCCGCGTGCGGCTTCAATCCTTGGATACGTGAGTTTGTCCCGGAAAACATCATGGGAGCTTACTTCGGTAAGCGCATGGCATTCGCAACTGCCGCGGGCATAATAACGGCCCTGCTAGCAGCGGCGGGCCTCCAGGCGGCAAATTGGTATGTTCCCAGCAAAGTTGTTCCTTATAGCGTAATATTTGCCCTCGGAGGGATCTCGGGGCTCATAGGAGTATACTACCTGGCCCGCATTCCCGAGCCAAGAGTGGAGGCGTATAGGCCACAAAGTGTGTTTGAGGCATTGGGCGAGCCCTTCCGTGACCTCAACTTCGGTCGACTCCTGATGTACCTCGGCACCTGGTTATTTGCAATCAACCTGTCCGGTCCGTTCTACGCCGTGTACATGCTCAAGCGACTCGAGTTGTCGATGCCGCTGGTGATCGGACTTTCGGTTCTCGGCCAGATCACGAGCATAATTTCCTTCCGCATATGGGGAAAGACCGCGGATAGGCTCAGCAACAAGTCCGTACTCATTGTGTCCAGCTATATATACATACTCAGCGTTTTGCTCTGGCCGCCTCTGACACTCTCTGAAAGCTACTTTTTGCTGATCCCGTTACTCGTGGTAGTACACGTGCTCACCGGCTTCTCCTCTGCCGGGGTAAATCTCTGCTCAGGGAACATTGCCCTCAAGACGTCTCCGCATGGCCATGCTACAGCGTTCTTGGCGGTGAACACAATCGTGCGTGGCATTGCATCCGGAACGGCACCTATTCTTGGCGGAATCGTTGCTGATGGATTGACGGGAAAGCACTTGGCGCATATGCTGCACTCGTGGTCAAGGGACACGGGTCCTTTCTTTGTTTTTCTGACCTCCGGCCTGCTTGGAATCCATGTCCTTTTTTTCCTCACGGCTTTGCTGGGATTCTACGCGATACACCGCTTACGCGCGGTCCATGAAGAGGGTGAGGTCCAGGGGAAGGTTGTTATTGCATATCTCGCAGCCGATGCGAGAGAGGTTTTGCGGCATATAACCAAGACCGTCCGGCTCCGGCATCCGTAGCGCTTTAGGGTTAGTTGATTTTGGAAAAACGGTTTGGAGCCGGTATGAAGGCGCTCTTTTCTCGACCTAAACCATTTTCCGTTTGATATAGAGAGGCGTACCAAATGGCTAAAGAATTTATCAATGTGAGGCGGCTGCCGATCCGGCTTATGCCTGACCCGCGAAGAACGATAACCCGATTTTTCTGGCCCGGCGATGAACGAGCAAGAAAAATAATCAAGCGAATCAAACAATTATCATCGAATAAAATCTCCGAGCTTCTGAAGGACCTCCTCAAGCAATTCTCGCCCAACAAGCCGGGGCTAAAGCAGATTTGGATTGAAAACTATGAAATGGCTGCCGAGCACGTCGGCCTTGTCGATGAAAACGACAGCGATGTCCGAATGCTGATTGGCGCCTATTTTTCAATGGAATATTCTTTTGAATCGGCTGCGCTGTTTAATCCATCGATGGTTGCCGCTTATGATCAATCCAAGGTGCCGGATGGCTCACTCGCATTCATAATGAGTTTGAGAGCGGTCGGCGAAGGCCACATTTCCTCTATTATTTTCCGGAGAGGCTCAATCGACGAGAAGGGCAATATCAAAATTCATCCTGCCACTCTGCAGACCCGACCTTTCAAAAGGGAAATAGATCGCAAATTTAAAAAGGCCGCTGCTCAGGAAGAGCTCAACAACTTGGACATAAAGAATGAATTTACGGAAGCGGTATTGTCCGAACTGCCTGATACGTTTTCTTTTGCCATGCTTGAAGGAACAATCGAACGCCTTGCTCCAAAATACGAAAACCTGAAATCACACGACAAAATATCGAGGCTGCTTAGAATGGTGGCCGAGACTGAGTATGAAATCAGGGTCAACTGGCCTTTCGATCTGGAAGATATGGTGCTTTTCCCAATAAGTACCAGGGAATCGCACGGGATGGAAGATATGAGGCTGGTCCGGTTCGAAGAGGAAGACGGGACAGTAAGGTATTACGGAACATACACCGCGTAC
>DATJPW010000158.1:0-26368 GCA_035506215.1 Desulfomonilaceae bacterium | reverse complement strand
GTCTCTTCTCAAATCCCCAATATCATTTTTCTCTCGGACAGACCTTCATTACAGAATTGGAAGCCCGTTTTTTTGTAAAGTTTTATCGCCGTGAAGTTGTTTGATTCAACAGTTAACCAAACCGATTGCAAGCCAAGTTCTTTGGCCCGTTGAACTGCTGTTTCGGTAAGAACGGTACCCAAGCCACGTTTCCTGTACGGACCGGCAACAAAAATCACGTACTCGCCGCCGCTTGTCTCCCTATTCGGCAGAAGCGCCGCGTGAGCCACGACTTTCCCCTCTATGATCGCAGCATAGTTTTCTCCTGATTCAAGGAGAGTTCTGATCCAAGCGTGTCGCGTCGCTTTGTTCGTCGGCGGAAGGCCCTGGGCTACCGCTTCAGGCATAAATGAGTCGTACATATCCAGGATGCGAAAGAAATCAGCGGGTCCGCAGCATGACACAAAAAACGGCCTGTCAAATTTGTCATGATAGATGTTTTGCTCCGTCCCGACCATGATTTTCTCTCGTTGGAGCACGCCCGGCAATCGGGTCCCGCCGCCCACTCAGGTTAACAACTCGGCGTGGCGCCTGACAAAAGAGATACGTACGCTGTCCGGCTGCGTCAACCTACGATTCCGAGCGGATTTATGCAACAAGCTCTAAACGACCCTTAACAAGACTTTCGACAACCGCCGGATCGGCAATGGTGAAAAAGTCTCTAACGCTAGCAACATCACCGGCTGCTATTTTTTGAAGGATTATTCTTATAATCTTACCGCTGGGGGTTCTCGGCAAAGTGTCGATCCACTGAATGACATCTATTTCGGCGAAGTCGGCCACGGTGTTGCGCACAAGATCGACAAGCTCTCTCTTGAGTTCATCGGATTTCTCCGCGTTGTCCTGAAGTCGCACAAAAGCGTACACACCGCTGCCTTTTATAGGATGGGGATAACCGACCACCGCCGTGTCGGCAACCTTGTCATTCTCCAGAAGGGCCGATTCTATCTCCGGTATGCCCAGGCGGCGGCCGCCTGAATTGATCACATCGTCGATCCGCCCGATTATCCAGTATTGACCGTCTCCTTCCTTCTTGGCCCCGTCTCCCGTAAAGAACAGCCCTGGAACTCGACTGAACTTGTCTTCGATGAATCGCTCGTGAGACCCGAAGACGGTCCTCGCCATGCCGGGCCAGGCCCTCTGAATACATAGCACGCCTTCTCCGCCTGGAAACTGAACTTCCGTACCTGTGTCCGGGTCCAAAAGCACGGGCTTTACGCCGAAAAATGGAAGCGAGCAAGCGCCAATTCTCAACGGAGCAACAGCAGGAAAAGGAGCAATAAGAATCCCCCCCGCTTCAGCTAGAGAGTATGCGTTTATTATAGGACACCTTCCTTTCCCGACCCGCTCGTAGTACCACTTCCACTCTTCCCGACCAACGGTTTCCCCTATAAAGCCCAACAATTTTAATGAGTTCATGTCATGGCCATCTGTACAGTCAGGCGCATGTCGAGCCAAGGACCGAATAGTGCTCGGCCGGGTGCAGAATTTGTCAACCTTATGCTTGGCCACGATCTCCCACAATCTACCGTGGTCTGAATAGCCAGGGGCCCCCTCAAAGATGACAGAGGTCAGCCCGTTTAGTAGTGGTCCGTAAACTCCGTAGCTGTGCCCGGGTATCCAAGCCAAGTCTTCGGTGATCCAGAAGGTTTCCTCGTCCTTCAAATCGAACACGAGACGCGCAGTCATCGATGCGTAGAGCAAATACCCCCCATGAGTATGGACAAGCCCTACGGGTCTGCCTGCAGAGGCGCTGGTATACAAGATGAAAAGCGGGTCTTCCGCGTCCATGGGTTCCGGAGCCACGTACGAGGGCAACGCAGGATCTGCAATCGCATTGTGCCACCAGACTTCTTTTGGAGCATTTAGACGGACGGCTTCGCCGGTATGCTTGAGGACTATCACCAGCTCCACCGATGTGCAACTCTCAAGCACAGCATCAATTCTTGACTTCAGCGGCGACGGTTTACCGGCCCGAAAGCCCCCGTCGGCAGTGATCACAACTTTGGCACGACTGTTTTGAATTCGATAAGCAACCGCGGTGGGGCCGAATCCGGAATGGACCACGCAGTGTACAGCCCCTATTCTTGCACAGGCAAGCATCGCCACGGGCAGTTCAAGCACCATCGGCATGAATATGATCACCCTATCGCCACGTTTGACGCCTCTGGATTGCAGGAACGCCGCCAGCATGTTTACCTTTTCGTAAAGCTCAAGATACGTGGCGGTGTAAGACCGGTTCGGACCGTCCCCCTCCCAATGGTAAGCGGGCTTGTTCTTCAGTTTCTCGATATGTCTGTCCAGGCAGTTGTAAGCCGCGTTGAGCACCCCGCCACTGAACCACTTGACTCTTGCTTCCTCGAAGTCAGACTCGACCACTGCATCCCATTTCTTCATCCACGAAAGGTATCGCTCTGCCTGTTCCGCCCAAAACTCCTCCGGAGTATTCAAAGACCTTTCGTAAAGCTCTTTATACATGTCCGGGCTATTTATGTAGGCTGTTTTGCGGTACGCATCCAAGTGGGCGTCGTATTGTTCCGAAGCTTTAGGCATGCGATAACTCCATTTCCAAGTCTGCAGCAGCAGAAGAATTTGGGGGGTAGCACGCGACCAAATGCTTTGAAGTGGGCAAGACCGCCACTTAGTTTACTCCGTACGCCAGTCGATGGCAATACAGTTTCAGCCCATTGCGCTCTTCCGTGATCTTGAAATCGCTTGATGTGATTTCTCTTATTGTGTTAGAAGGTCCTTCTAAGGTTAAATAGACTCCAGCTACTATATCCTTTTCCAAAAGGACCCGAGAGAAGTGAAAAGAATCCTTGCCGTGGATGATGAGCCGGACTTTTTGGAGCTTGTCGAGGAAACTCTCTCGTCCTATGACGTCCAAACAGCCAAAAGCTTTGAAACGGCCAAGGAACTGCTCCTTACCGAAACATACGATATGGTGCTTCTCGACATAATGGGCGTCAAGGGTCTGGATCTTCTGGACATTGCGGTGGAGCGCAACTTTCCTGCGGTGATGATTACAGCCCGTGCCTTGGACCCTGGGACCGTCATGCAGGCCATGTTACGCGGAGCGGTATCCTATGTAACAAAAGAGCATGTTGATAATCTTCACAATCTGCTGGAAGAGCTGTTCGGCCTCCTGGAAAAAGGGGAATCAACCTGGGTTCATACCATGAAACGACTTGCCCCTGTGCTGGATGCTTGTTTTTCTCCGGAGTGGCGTGACGCATACAAGAACATGGGACTTCTTGACATTTGACGCTGCTTTCCCCCGCGCATGTGAAACTCCCCAATCGGATCTCAGCACTAATTGAACTCGCTTAGATGTCACTTCTTTCTCGTTGGCGGGCTCCACGCCATATGCGCTAACTTATAGCTGTTTGGCAAGCTCCAAAAGCCCCCTCTCCCATCCCTCTCCCGCGAGGGGAGAGGGTTTCAATCCCCACCCTTGACGGGAGGGGATAAAGGGGAGCAACTGTGTTGCTTGTCAAGCACGTGTAGCACGTGTAGGATGCGGTGAAACCCGTTTCGCCCGATGAACCGCATCGTTGGAGAAAAGACCTCGAATGATGCGGTTCCCGTTGGGTCACCACATCCTACGATCTATCATAACCCGCGTATGATGCGTTTTTTTCCTTTCCACGTTCCCCAGGCTCCAGCCTGGGAACGCATACGGGAAGGCTCCGCCTTCCCTAATAGGCCGAACCGCATGGGTTGTCTTCACGCACTGCGCTTCGTATCGCCGTTGGCCGCTATCGATAACTGATGTCCGGGCAGGGCCCGGACGACACACATTACCAGGCTAGAGCCTGGGAACGAGGAAGAAATTCGGCGCTCGTTGCTTAGCTCAGCCTTTCCTTGCCCAGCCCCCTCCTCAGTCTCCGATCAAAGCTGTTCTCGTAGTTCGGGAGTGGTTGACCGTATGATTCTCATAAGAATCAGGTGAATCCAGCGCATGAATCGTGAACTGACTGAGTGTCTCTCTATGTAGGAAATCCAGCCTGAAGGCAATCGCCGAACCAAACTGCTGCTCGAGGCCTGGAGCATGTTTCGGTAATGTATCCGCTCCAGATAATTCGCCAGAGATTTTCTGTGGCGGGCATTCCTCTCTTCCACCCCATGGTGGTCGGGTCCGCCCACCTCACCATAGATGAATTGTTCTCGCTCGAATTGACTGGTCTCAACTCTGTGAATATTTTTCAATCCGTATTTATCGGGGCGTTCGAACATACTGGACTGCGGTTCGAGCAAAAAGCGCTGAGGCAAGAATGTCACGTAGTCCGAATCGATGTACCTATCCACTAGCCGTGCAAAACTCTCGATAACCTCTGTTGATTCGTGAGGCGTGTTGAACATAATATGGACGTAATTCTTGATCTCAAGCTCTGATGCTTGGTCCAATAAATCATACATTTTTTCCGCTTTGAAATTCTTTCCCAAAAGCTCGACCGTGGGCTGATGAGCGGATTCCACTCCCCAGAAAAGAGCGAAGCAGCCTGCCTTCTTTGCTTTGTTTAGCAACTCGGTGCTGAATCCATTGACTCTCGAATAGGCATACCATCTTATATTTGGGAGGCTTTCTACAAGTCGGTCGCAGATAGTCGAAAGCAAGCGAGGGTTGCCGTTCACGGACGCATCCGCGAATTGGAATGCATTTGTCCGGTACTTCTGAGCCAAGGCGGACAATTCCGATACAACCTTGTCCGCGGACTTACAGTCATAGCGGTCCACCAGACGTCCCGTACAAAAGCTGCACCTGGACGGACAGCCCTTGGAAGTCCTGTAAGGAAGAAAAAGAGTCTTTGAGCCGATTAAGTGGTGGTCGTAACGGTACGTGTCCAGCGCGAGTCCTTCAAAATCCGGCGGCGGTTCTTGTTCCGCGGGAAGCGAGGATTTTGCGGTCCCGAGCGGATTGGGGCTATTCAGATGGATGATACCGGGGACCTCATCTATTGAGATATCTTTGGTTCCTTGTAGTATCCGATGAAGCATCAATAGCGGCAGTTCGCCACTTCCTTTGATCCAGTAGTCCGCGATACCGTAACGGAGAAAAAACTCCGGCGGCTTAATCGTGATGAACGGCCCTCCGAACACAATGACCGCGTGTGGATTGATTTTGCGAATATGGCGGGCCAGGAGCAGACTCGACCAGAACTGATGGTAAGCGACTATGGAGAAAGCATAGATCCCCGCATCCGGGAGAACTCGGCCGCCGTATTTTTCCACGAACGCGGCAAGGCCCGCGTGGCGGCTTGCGCCTTCCAGAAACGAGAAAAACTCCTGTTCGGAAAAAGACCTCTCAGGATTATGAAAATCAATGTCCCCGTCCGAGGCGAAGAGATACTCCATCAGAAAATCATACTGGAACACTGGAACATGATGTTCCTTGAGAAAGGCGTAGATTACCGACATGCCGTAAGGCAGGAATTTGGTTCTCAAGTACCGCTTGCTTATTGCAGGAGGATGAATCAGCACCAAGCGAGGATCTGTTCCGGAATGCAATGTCAATTCCTGCCGATACGGGAATACCGATTCGCATTCAAAATCCCTCCTTCCCCCTTTAATAAAGGGAGGCTAGAGGGGATTTTCAGACTTGGACACGAATTGGTATCATTCGGGGACAATCTCATAGCCGCTGTCCCGAGAATGGAGCCTTTCACACGGCCTTGATCTCGGCTCCTGTCTGAAAGATTTTCCAGGATGCGCCCAGTACTTGGAACGCGATTTCCATAGAAATGATGTTAACAGATGAATCAGACTTTCAGCAAGCCACGGTGTGTTCAGAACTCGCCTTATCTGCGGACGCTTTCGGAAGAGGATCTTGGAAATGGATCGGACAAAAAAGGCTCACGAAAAATGTCCGTAAAACAATTCCAAAAGAGCAAGTTGGGCTACTGAGATTTCCGTTCCATCTTTTCGATTCTTGACATGACCACCGCCAACTTGTCTTCCAGTTCATTCAGTTTCGCCTGCAAGGCCATGTTGGCCTTCGTCTGGTCTTGCGTGTCTGGTCTAGGACCGCCGGGACGCAGGGCCTGCCTAAGGTCGCCAAGTTCTTGTCTAATTCCCTGCAGGTTCTTGATGACCCCCCGCTCGTTGTCCAAAACCGCCTGAGAATAATTCTGGATTGCTCGCTCGGCCGACGTGCCCTTACCCTGGAGATCTGCAAGCAGCGCATCAGTCTTACCTTGCATCCTTTCGGCAGTATTTGCCATTCGCGCGGTGCTGTGGACCATAGTCGGCATGCCGGATGCCATGACCCCCATGTAATAGACCATCTGGTCCATATTGCTCTGAATCTTGTTCACATCGGGCAGCCTACCACAACCGGCAAGTAAAATGAGGCTCGCCGCTACAAGTAACTTTTTGGAAGATCCTGTCACGGGAGACACCTGCCATCTATGATATTAAGGCGCTCAAAAAGCGTCTATCGGAATCGATGAGCGTCAATACGTTCAACCTTTCCACTGAAACGTTCCGAATTTCTCGGGATCTGTGACCCCGTCGGGAATCTCGATCCCGAACACCGCATTATCCTGCCTGACAGTTATGCGAATTCCCTTTGCGGGGACCGTTATTTCCTCTTCTCTGGGAAATTCCTTCCCTTGCTCGGTTTTGAAGAATTCGGTAACCATAAAAGTTCGGAGGACTTTGCCTTTTTCATCCAACTGCTGGTTCTTCACCACCAGGAAACCATCCTTTGAGACCCAAAGTAACCGCTCTCCCTTGGTTTCCGGATTGGGTATCCGGATCACGTAACATTCGCGGCCACCGAGTGGTTCCTCTTTGAGTACCGTCGCCCCTGCCTCTGTCTTGCCAATAAAACCCTGCAAATCTTCCGTGGTGAGTCCGGTGCCGCCCACATCTACGGAAGGATCATCCACTGCCAGAGGCATCGTCTTACCCGTTGCAGGAAGATACATGTATGCAGCCCGCTCCTGTCCAGCCTGTTCCAAGAACAAGAATCTCAAGCCCTTGGATTCTTTGGGTTCGTCGAAATCTACGAAGAAACCGGAATTACCCTGATTCACCTTGGCGATCAGCCAGAGGGCGTGGTTGGAAATAAGTTTGTTTCCTTTGAAAGCTTTGACGGTAACAGCCACCCGAAAGTTGTCATTGAAGTTTTGTTTGGTGACCTGCTGGAGAATCTCCTGCGCGGTCATCGCGTGGATATCCATTGGGAGAACAGAGACAAAAAGGGTTATTAAGACAGGAGCAAACCATTTCACCCCGTGCATGCGGGTCAAGTACGCCACGATGAGACCTTGACGGGAACAGCGTTCTCGACAATTCACCAGGAACTCCTTAATGAAAACGGATAAATATGTTTATATAACAGTATTTCTTATGTATAATAAGCATAATAGCATAAAAATACGGCATTTGTCAACACGTCACTTGTCTTTCAAAGCCGTGACCAACTCAAACAATCCGGTCCTCTCGCGCTATGGCCGTGACGAACAAACTCCGAAGGCTGTTGGCTTTGATCGCAGTTTTAGCCGTGTACTTTATCACGCGGGACCATCTTCTTGCACGTGATTTTGCGCCAGACGCGTGATCATTCACTTGAGCGGGAGAAAGAAAGCGGTCTGCGCATCTTGCAAGCGAACGAGACCGTGCACATGGTAGGTCAAAGGAGAAGAAAGATGAAAACAGCTACGCGAGAAGCCAGTGTTTCGGTAGATGGCCCACGGTCGGTGACCGTGCTGGGAGGCATCGAGATTGTCTACAGGGCTGTGAGTGAGGACACGGAAGGCGTGTACTCTCTTTTTGAAATGACCTTGCCTCCTGGTGAGGGACCTCCGCCGCATGTTCACAGCCGAGAAGACGAATCCTGGTACGTGCTGGACGGCGTCGTGAACTTTCAGATCGGAGAGCAATCCTTCGTGGCTAGTCGTGGATGGTTCGGGCTGGGTCCCCGCGGCGTGCCTCATGGTCTGAAGGCCGCAGGAACGGGTCCCGCTAAAATGCTGATGATTGTCTCCCCTGCGGGATTTGAGCGCTTCTTCGACGAACTGGCTGAGCTGACGGCGATTCCGCCGTTCGATTTTGATCAGGTCCGGGTTCTTTTCGAGAAGTATGGCATGCAGATCATCGAGCCGCAGTAGCCAAAGCCCAACGATCCGCTTCAGTAAATGGCATTGATATGAACAGCCTTCAGATGCATCACGCTTTCCGCCCGATGGGGCTTCCAGTTCATCCGTGTTTGACCCTTTGGGGTCCTGTTGGTATATATTAGGTCATGACAAAACCGGTGGGAGATGAACGATGCATAAAGTGACCCTGTGGATAGCGGTCCTAATTCTCTGCGCGGCAACTGCAGGCATTGCAATCGCCCAGTGGCCGTTGGGTCGCGATGTGACTCAGCAGGGGCTCAAGGTTGGAGAGCCAGGGGCGACCATAACCGTCACTGGAAGGTTTCAGATATTTGTTTCTCCGAACGTCAAGGGTCACACATTCATGATTGACACAGATACGGGCCGGACCTGGATTATGAAAAGGGACTCCACGTCGGGGGATTTTTCGTTTCAACGGATACCCGTTGACCAGATTGATGCCGAGCAGGCAAAGCCGGCGGTTCAGGACAAAACAAAGACCGGCGACAAGGAGTCGCCCAGACAAAAGTAGGTCGTCCACCCGAGCTGTGCTGAGGATAAGTATTGATGATTATACTGGAGCCGATAGTGACCCAGGGAGGAGCATAGTGAATCGATGAAAAAAGATGGATACAAGGTTGCCGTTGTAGGCGCCACCGGAGCAGTCGGAAACATGATGGTGAGCGTTTTGGAGCGACGTTCTTTTCCGGTACGAGAGATCGTGTTGCTTGCTTCGGAAAGGTCTACGGGCAGGACTCTCAGATTTAAGGAAGAATATTACCCGGTCCAGGAATTGACTAAGAATTCCTTCGACGGTGTAGATATCGGACTTTTCTCAGCCGGCGGATCGATAAGCGCCGAGTTTGCTCCTATAGCCGCGGATGCCGGTTGCATAGTCATCGACAATACAGCACATTTTAGAATGGACCCTGATGTTCCTCTGGTGGTCCCCGAGGTGAATCCGGATGCTATAGCGCAGTACAAGAAAAAGAACATCATCGCCAACCCCAACTGCTCAACGATTCAGATGCTCCTCGTGTTAAAACCTCTCCATGACGCAGGGAATATCAAGAGAGTAGTGGTTTCGACCTATCAATCGGTGTCCGGCACCGGCAAGGATGCATTGGAAGAGATGTTGCTACAATCCAGAGAGATTGCCACATGTGTCAAGTGGTGCAAAGAAGACGGACTGGAAAAGCTCTGGCAGGACCTTTCGCCGTTCAGAACGACGACTACCAAAGTATATCCTCATCGTATCGGGTTCGAGTGTCTTCCCCACATCGACGTTTTCCTGGAGAATGACTACACCAAAGAAGAGATGAAAATGGTGTGGGAGACGGGGAAAATCCTGGATCCTGCCATACGTGTTACCGCTACTACGGTTCGAGTGCCGACGTTCTTCGGGCATTCGGAATCCATTAATGTGGAAACCGAGAAAAAAATCACTGCGGATAAAGCACGAGAGATTCTCGGAAAAGCCGCCGGTGTGAAGGTTTTGGACGACCCTTCCAAGAACGTGTATCCGCTTACCGCTCTTGCTGCCGGAGAGGACGATACTCTCGTCGGGCGAATCCGGGAGGACGAGTCCATTGAGAATGGCTTGAATCTATGGGTGGTCTCGGACAACATTCTTAAGGGCGCGGCTCTCAATGCGGTTCAAATCGCCGAAATCCTTGTGAGCCGCTATATATGAAATTATTTGCAACTACAGTTACATGCATTGAGAATGCACGTTGGGGTTTCAAGCTACGTGCCCACTCTCCCGTCTTGCCTGCAGTAGGGCCGGCGTCTCGCCGGTCATCCGCTTGGACCGGCAGGATGCCGGTCCTACTAGTCCCCTCTCTCGATGGGAAGGGCAAAGGGTGGGGCGACTTTCGTGTGAAATTCAATGCACTTTGAGATAGTTTCCGGCCGAACTCCGAGCTGAAATCTGAAAGGAACGGGGATGAAGGGAAAACGTGAGGCCGTCATAGTAGGCGCCTGCCGCACGCCGCTGGGCGCGTTTAACGGCAGTCTGAGCGGGATCGGTGCCACAAAACTGGGAGGCTTGGCCATCAAGGAAGCCGTGAAGAGGGCAGGCATCGATAAAGCCGAAGTGGATGAGGTCATCATGGGCCAGGTCCTACCCTGCGGATACGGCCAGAACCCGGGCAGGCAAGCCGCTCTTCTGGCGGGCATCCCTTTTGAAGCGCAGTGCATAACTGTGAACAAAGTCTGCGGGTCGGGATTGAAAGCAGTAATGCTGGCCGCTCAAGCGATACAGCTTCGCGATGCGGACACGGTAATAGCCGGTGGCATGGAGAACATGAGTTTGGCTCCGTATTATCTCGAGAAGGCCAGGTTCGGGTATCGGATGGGCGATGGCGCGCTGCGTGATCACATGGTGCACGACGGGCTTTGGGATATCGTAAACGATTTCCATATGGGAGTCAGCAACGACCTCTGCAGTCAGAAATACAACGTATCCCGAGAGGATCAAGATCGATATGCGGCCTCCAGCTATTCCAGAGCGCTATCAGCCATAAGCGAGGGACGTTTTAAGGAGGAGATTTTCCCTGTAGCCGTTCCGCAACGCAAGGGCGAGCCGAAAATCTTTGACGTGGATGAATGCCCGCGTGAAACTGACTACGAGACCCTGAGCAGAATGAAACCCGCTTTTCAAAAGGAGGGCTGTGCCACCGCAGGAAACTCTTCGGTAATATCCGATGGGGCCAGCGCACTTTGCATCATGGCTGAAGAAAAGGCGAGAGAAAGAGGATTGGAGATACTCGCGCGTGTCGGTTCTCAGGGGAGTGCGGGGCTGGACATGAAATATGTTCTCATGGCCCCTATACTTTCCATTCCCAAGGTGGCCGCCAAGGAAGGGATTGATTACCATTCCATAGAGCTCATGGAAGTCAACGAGGCATTTGCAGGTTCCACGGTAGGAGTGATTCGGGAACTGGGCCTCGATCCCGAAAGGTGCAACGTGAACGGCGGCTCTGTGGCGCTCGGACATCCAATCGGAGCAAGCGGAGCGAGGGTCCTTACCACACTTCTCTACGCAATGAAGAACCGAGGAGCGAAAACCGGAATGGCCTCCCTGTGCCTTGGAGGTGGTGAGGCTGTTTCCCTATACGTGGACCGCTGAGACGGTCCCCGTCACACAAGTTTGTCGCCTCCATTGAAAGCTAGGGATGGTTGTGCTAGTGGAAAGTGTTCTTGAGAGGTGGAGGGTCAGCTTTTGTTGGAGGTGTTATGTATATCCCGCACAAGCCGGATTCGTTCCTCACCGGTGATGATCCATTCTTGCCGACTGTGCCAATTGATCATGATAGCGGATCAGTCATTGAACAACTGACATTCACCCCCAGACACGAAGGGTTCATAGGCATACCGCACGGTGGCTTGGCCATGGGGCTCTGTCTCGATGCGTGGCGCCGGGCCGGTGAGCCGCTATATCCCGTCTTGGCGCGATTCAAATTCGGGGGGTCTGGGCTCGGCATAGGAGACAGCGCGACATTCGAAGTGGAGCATGGCCTTGATGAAGCCGGCAGATTCGTGGTCGCAAAAATAACCCGGAACGGAGACAAGACCCCGTATTTGAGGGCTGAGATAAGGCACATGGAACAATCGAACAGATCGATGAACATCGACGGCCCGCCTGGCAGGGATTTTCGGGAACTTCCCTATTATAGAAACTGCTTTGTTTGTGGACACCACAGGACCGAGCCTGGACTGCAGCGAAGATTCAGGCTCCATGAATTTAACGAAGAGACGCTTATCAGCTCCGCCTGGGGATTTGACCGGGACGACGCGGATCGAACTGAATTTTTCCGATTCGGTAAGGATGAGCTGCACCCTGCTGTTATAACATCGATCTTTGACGAAAACACCGCATGGGCGGGCTTCATGCTGACTCGGTCGGCCGGGCTGTCCGTGCGCCTCGATTTGACCTTGCACAGGCCGGTGAGCCGGCGTGAAAGACTCCTATTTGTAGGCAGACCCCTTGGTGTGCGCGGGAACCCGCGAGCGCCGCGATTCTTCGTGGCTGAAGGGACGGTATTATCCATGGCCGACCCCGAGAGTCCTGAGACAGTTGCGTACGGACGCGGCGAGTGGATAATCGTAGATCAATATACAAGGCAGATACGAGAGAACCTGCTTCCGGAGCATGACTGGCAATGGATATTCGGAGAAGACCGGAGCGATCCGGTCTGATTGACTGGCGCAACGTTGCATAGAGGATCTTTGACAGGAGCCAAAGAGTGATACAAACCGTAATCGATGGGGTAAGATGGATACCTGGGCGGGACAAGTTCATGCCCGATTCACACATGTATGTGGTCGGAAAGGATGGCTCGGAGGACTATTCGCTCGTGGACTGCGGGCTCATGGAAATGGGTCGGTACAAAATCGAGGAAATCCGAGGCGCCGGAATCGCATTTGAGCATGTGAAACGCATAATCATGACGCACACGCATCTGGATCATATCGGCTGCCTGCCCGAGATGCTCAAAGTCATTCCTCATGCGGAAATTTGGGTTCATAAAGATGAAGCCTCATACCTGGAGAAGGGTGATGACAGTATAGTGTGGGGGAATGACATGTTCGCATCGATGATTCGTTCCCAATACAATGTTCCTCAGGGCCTATTCAAAATAAAGGTCCATCGAAAGCTTGAAGGAGGCGAGATCTTGTCGCTGGGCGGCCTCTCATTTCGAGTGATCCACATCCCGGGCCATTCCACGGGAAGCATTGGTCTTTTCAATGAAGAACACCGACTTTTCATGTCCGGGGATACAATTTATGCCGATGGGGCCATAGGACGATTCGATCTGAGGTCGGCAGACCCGGCTCTTTTGAAAAAGTCGCTCCAACTCATCTCGGATCTCGATGTGAACATACTGTTGCCCTGCCATAACCGAATCGTCAAGCAGGGCGCAGCTCCAATGGTCCGGAACACGGTCAAGCAGTGGGCCCCTTTGCTGGGGGATTAACATAGCCTTCTCGCAGGTCCTGGCTTACCAGCGTGGAGCAAAGAATTGAATTGATCCCAATCGAGGTCATCATGGGTAAAACCCTCGCCGAAAAAATCATCGACGCCCACCTGATGGAAGGCAAACTTGAACCGGGCTCGGAAATAGCAATAAAAATCGACCATACCTTAACCCAGGACGCCACAGGTACCATGGTGTTCCTTGAATTCATGGCCATGGGCGTCGAGCGTGTCAAAACGGATATTTCCGTTTGTTATGTGGACCATAATCTGCTGCAAACCGATTTCAAAAATGCCGATGACCACAGGTTCCTCAAGAGCGTTTCGGCCAAATACGGAGCGGTGTACAGCAGGCCGGGTAATGGCATATCACATCAAGTGCATCTGGAGCGGTTCAGCGTCCCCGGGAAAACTCTGCTAGGTTCCGATAGCCACACACCTACGAACGCCGGCAGCTCTATGTTGGCAATTGGCGCGGGTGGTCTAGATGTTGCCATGGCAATGGCGGGTAAGCCGTTCTATTTGCGAATGCCCAAGATAGTGGGTGTTCGGCTTACCGGGGCCTTACAGGATTGGGTATCGGCAAAAGACGTAATCCTCGAGATGTTGCGACGCCTCACCGTCAAAGGCGGTGTGGGTAAAATATTTGAGTATTTCGGACCTGGAGTGGAGACGTTGTCGGCTACGGATCGAGCCACGATTGGGAACATGGGCACGGAACTCGGCGCCACCACAAGCCTCTTTCCGTCCGACAGTCGCACCAGACAGTTTCTGGAGAGCCAGGGGCGAGGTAATATTTGGACCGAGCTGCTGCCCGATCACGATGCGGATTACAGCGAAGTAATCGAGATCGATCTCTCAAAACTGGAGCCGTTGATCGCCTGCCCGAGTTCCCCCGACAACGTGAAAAAGGTCTCTGAAGTTGAAGGTATTCCCGTGCATCAGGTTATTATAGGATCGTCAGTGAATTCGTCTTTTCGAGATCTCATGGTAACAGCCATGGCTGTTAGAGGGAAGCATGCCCACCCGGACGTAAGCTTCGAAATCAATCCGGGCAGCAATCAAGTTCTGCTTAATGTTGCTGAGGCCGGGGGAGTCACAGATCTGGTAATGAGCGGAGCGCGCATCCATCAATCCGGTTGCTTGGGCTGTATCGGCATGGGGCAGGCTCCGGCCACGGGCACTGTCTCGCTCAGGACGTTCCCGAGGAATTTTCCCGGACGGAGCGGGACCCTGAACGATCAGGTTTACCTCTGCTCGCCCGAAACCGGCATATCCGCAGCAATATTTGGAAAAATCACGGACCCGAGAAAACTCGGCCAATTCTCCAAGATTCAAGACCCTGAAATTTATATTTTGAACGAGGAAAATTTCACCTTTCCGCCGGCAGATTCCTCGGCTGTTGAAATCATCATGGGACCTAACATAAAACCCTTTCCGAAATTTGGGCCTTTGGACGAGATGCTTGAAGGTCCTGTTCTGCTGAAGCTCGCGGACAACGTCACCACGGATCACATCATGCCCGCGGGAAACAAGGTGCTTCCCTTGAGGAGCAACATCGAAGCGATCAGCGCATTTGTGTTTAGTAATGTTGATCCGGGGTTTGCCGAACGAGCCAAGGCTTACAGCGAAGGCTTTGTAATAGGGGGCGAAAATTACGGTCAAGGTTCCTCAAGAGAGCATGCTGCCATAGCACCCCGTTTTCTAGGTGTTCGAGCCAAAATCGCCAAAAGTTTCGCCAGGATACACAAGGCCAATCTTATCAATTTCGGGATATTGCCGTTGATCTTCGCAGATCCTGTTGAATATGACGCGGTTAGTCAGGATGACAGCATCAGACTGAAGGGCGTAAAGTCTGCTCTCGCCCGCGGCCAAGATGAATTGAAGGCTGAAATACTTGGCTCGGGGAAGAAGATCCTTTTGAAGATCGATGTTACCGACCGAGAGAGGAAAATCCTCTTAGCCGGGGGTCTGATCAATCTGGCCGCTGGGTGAGAGGTACGGCGCCGGGTCAATTACTGCATTTGCGAAATAGTGTGCCAACCCTCATTTAGCTCTCATGAGGGCTTCCGCACCGGTCCTTTTTCAATAACTTGTCGTGTGAATATCTCCATCGGATCCTGATTGACCAGGGGCACGAGGTTGCGGCCGTGGTGCAAGACCAAGCGGTCCGACTCTGCCTCGACCACCAGGAGCGTCGCGGTGGCCCCGGAATCCCAGTAGAGGGTCAATATGGGGGGGTCGTATGAGAAACTTCCGTCTCCGGCGCGAATCCACTCCTGAATTTGTTCGCCCCGATAGTTGGCCTTGAACAACCCGCTAGGTTCGAACACAAACTTGATCTGGCGCTGATCGGCCGGCAATTCAGCTCCATCCACGATCCTCGACTTAATGATCCACGTCCCGGCAAGTTGTGAGTTGTTCTCGTTTTTCTGGGAAATGCCGGTCTGACGATCGCAAGAGGTCAAGGATAAACTCAGGAGTGTGAAGACGATTAGTGGTGCAGATATGAAGGGCAACCTGAATGCTAGCATTTTCCGGCACATCGGAGATCATTTAATAAGACGAGGCGACCATCCTCGAGGATTGGCCGCCCCGTTATCTTTTCAACACTTAATTTTGAGGAGCTGAAAAATTCAGCCGCAGATCCTAGTACCAGCCGCTGGAGGAGCTGCTCGCAGGATAATATCCACTGCTGGAAGAAGAAGCGGGCCAATAATTGTACCCACTGCTGCTGCTGCTGGCAGCATAATTATATCCGCTGCTGGAAGAAGAGCCCCATCCACCATAGCCGTAGCCACCGCCCCAGCCCCAGCCACGGGCCGCCCGGCGTCCCCAACCACTGTAGCCATAGCCACCGTAGCCGCCGCCCCAATAGCCGCTGCTGGAAGAACTCGCTGGATAGTATCCGCTACTGGATGATCCACTCGCATAGGCCCCACCGCCCCACGTGCCGAACGGCGCCCATGCATAGAAACCCATAGCAAAGGATGCCATCAGCACAACCATACCGACAACCGCAAGCGTCAATGCAAATCTTTTCATTGAAACAAATACCTCCTATTGAATAAAAGTGCCTTCTCTTCTAAATCCTTGAAGACATTTATTACGGCCTAAAAATTGTAACCAAAGCTTCTATCAATCGCTATCATGATTGGCGGCCGTTGTCAATATTTTTCTCTTGAGGCTCGGAATGAGTGTTATCCAGCCGCCGCTGTTCAAGGGCACCACAAGGGCCTTGACTCACTTTGCTGGTTTGCTAGGATTCCCTTTATTCTTACGCTTGTCAAGGAATTTTTGAAAATGAAGAGACATAACGAAGGCCCGTCAGCATCTCAGAAAGCCGTTAGGCCGCATCTATTCACATCTACGTGCGTCATAGCACGATTCATTAAAAAAAATATCATTATAATTGGTTTACTCGGTATTGTGATGTTCATTGTGAATTTACAACAGTTCTCGATTGGAATGACAAATGAAATAATGATGGAAAGTGAACCGAGTCGCGAACCGGCCTCCGGTCCGACCATTCGAACGGAAAAATCCGCAAAAAACTCCGGAGTTCCTGGAGGGCTCACGTCATTGGACTTGATGACCGCAGCGGCGGACGCAAGACAGGGGGCTGAGGCAAGAGAGTCCAAGTCTGTTCCGATCGCGGAAAAGGTCCGACAGGCAGGTGCGATGATAGTTTCGGGAGATCCGGTCCGAGCAAAAGAAATTTTGGAGGGGGCACTCCGGGAGTGCGAGTCGGGTGATGGGAATGCTCGGGAATGTTCAGATTGGCTGGAGTCGCTACGCGGGCTGAATGGAGTCCTTGCCAAACCGACCAATAGAATTGTTACCACAAATTCAATAGGGATGAACCTGGTCCGCATCCCGGCAGGCGAATATATGATGGGCAGCCCGAAACGCGATATGGATTGGTTGCGATTGACCTTCAAGAAAACTTGGCGAGAAGGCCATAAACAGTGGTTTCAAGATGAACTTCCCCTCCATCCCGTGAGAATAACTCGGCCTTTCTATATGGCCGCTACTACAGTCACAGTTGGACAATTTCGACAATTCATAAAAGAAACAAGTTACAAGACCGACGCGGAAAAGGGTGACGGTGCAATGATTTTCAGCAAAACTGAAGGTCGTTGGGTGCCGCGGAAAGAGATGAAATGGGATTCGACTCCTTGGAAAATCGCTGATAATCAGCCGGTGGTTTTTGTCTCATGGAATGATGCTCAGGCCTTCTGCCGGTGGCTGAGCCGTAAGGAGAAACGCAACTATCGGTTGCCGACTGAAGCCGAGTGGGAGATGTGTTGCCGCGGCGGGTCCGTATGGGTCCGGTATCCGTGGGGGAATCGCTTGCCCGGTGATCGAGATATGAATTTTGGAGACGGCAACCCCAAGCTACCCGAGAGTCTCACCACAGTTGATGACGGCTATGAATTTGTGGCGCCGGTGGGGAGCTATCCACCTAATGGTTTCGGCCTCTATGACATGGACGGCAATGTGATGCAGTGGGTCTCGGACTATTACAGCAGGAATTATTTTGACGAGTCCCCGCTGGAAGATCCCCAAGGTCCCGGCAGCGGCACGTCCAGGGTCAACAAAGGCGGCAACTGGTTCGCGAGTCCAGCGGACTGTAGATGCGCTTTCCGAGGATTTTCCGGACCGGAGATGAGTTTTTGGAACCTGGGTTTTCGAGTGGTGATGGAGGAAGATCAAGAGGACAAGGGACATGACACCTCCAAAATCGCTCAATCACCGCAAGGCGGCAGATCTTCCGCCGTTTCGCAGCCACCGCCAAGCGATGAGGAAGGAATGAGACTATTTCGAGAGGCCATGCTGTCGGCACAGCAACAACAGTGGGACAACGCCATAGATACGCTTGAGTCCGCTCTGAAACTCTATGAAAAGCGGGAAGACAGCAAATGGGTCCCAAGGGTGAGGGCCACCTTGGCGGGGATCTATGCCGAGCGGAACCGGATCTACAAGAGCAAAGAACTCTACACGGAAGCCTTGGCGGAATTTAGAAAAATAGGCGACACTGCAAGCGCTCGAGTTATCCTCGCCAGATTGCAAGAGCTTGAAGCATCCCCCGGAGTTAAAGTCGTCCAGGTGAAGAAGGGAGGGCTCGCCGAAAGGATTAGTATTGTGCCGGAAGATGTAATAATCGAATATGCCGGTGAGACCGGGTTCCGGGTCAGTGGTTTTCAGAAGCTGGTAGAAGACTATTCGCGGGCCGAAGAAGTAACGCTGAGCCTCTTCCGAAACGGGGAAATTACCACTCTCGTAGTGCCGGGAGGGTCGTTGGGGGTTGCAGTAGAAGATATCAAGAGACCGCCGAGACCCCGGAGGCCTGCTGAAGAGGAAAGACCGCGAGAGCGACCGAGACCTCGCTCCAGGCCCGCTCGCCGTTAGTAACAAAAAGGTATTCCGACCCCTTCCGCGGCAAAGGCTGCCCGGACTGCGATCCGGGGTCCGGGGGGACGAACCAATTGATCGCATGGTTTCGTCGCCACTGACAATTTTTCGTTGTCCATACCAATAGTTATATGTCCAGGAATTTCTCCGACGGTTTCAAGTCTCCCCGCGAATCTTCTTTATCAACTGAGTGGTGGAGACTCCTCCCACATGCTTTACCAACTCGACTCGGCCGCCTCTGGCCTTCACTAAATCCTCACCCACAACTTCTCTGTCCTTCCAATCTTCGCCTTTGACCAGAATGTCCGGTCGCACGGACCGAATAAGCGACAGGGGCGTATCTTCCTCAAAAACCACCACATAATCGACAAAGCTTAAAGCAGAAATTATCTCCAATCGTTCCGGTTGAGGGATGATAGGCCGCTCCGGACCCTTCAACCGGGTGACGGAATCGTCGGAGTTTACCCCCACCACCAGTACATCACCCAAAGCCGAGGCCCGTCTGAGTATTTCAAGGTGACCCGCGTGGAACAAATCGAAGCATCCGTTTGTGAAGACGATTTTGTGGCCCAGTAATCTATGATTGCCCAGCACCCCCTCGATGTCGTCCGCATGAACCACTTTGCTCTCCGGACTATCATTGTTTACAGAGTCCAATATCTCCTGAAGAGTCACAGCCGCGGCGCCAAACCGGGAGACCACAATAGAAGCAGCCAAGTTGGCGAGTATAATGGCGTTTTCTATCGACATACCGTTGGCCACTGCCAGGGCCAGGGTCGCGATAACCGTATCACCTGCGCCTGTGACGTCCACTATTTCGACCGGCTTAACAGGGAAATCCTGGATTTTTTGTTCCGTGACTAGAGTGGCTCCGTCTCTGCCCCGAGTGATTATTATTCCTTGCGCGGCAGTCCGTTCGAGAAGAGTCTTTCCCGCTTGAGCGAGGGACTCGGGTCCACGGATTTCGATTCCCGCAGCAGTGGCCGTCTCTCGGAGATTTGGCGTGAGATAGGTGCATCCTCGATAGCGAGAGAAGTCCATTCCTTTGGGGTCTACCAGCACCGGGATACCTTTGTCGCTGGCGCTTGAGATAAGCGCGTCCAAAAGTGTGGGAGTCAAGAATCCTTTGCCATAGTCGGATATGACTACTGCCTTCACCTTGGGCATAACCGATTTTATATCATCGAGAAATGAATCCTCGAGTTCCTGCGTAATATGCCCGACATGCTCTTCATCAATCCGAACGACCTGTTGGTTTCGGGCTACCACGCGCGTCTTTATAGTGGTGGGACGAGACACATCATCTTTGAGCCAGGAGGTCTCTATTGCGAGTTGCTCGCAATGATTTCTGAACCACTGGCCCGCGTTGTCACTCCCGACGACCGAGAATAAAGCAACCTTGCCGCCCATGGAAACCAAATTACGAACCACATTTCCCGCTCCTCCTGGTCCCCGGAGCCTATCACGGGCCACAATCACCGGAACCGGAGATTCGGGCGAAATCCGTTCGACATCACCGACAATGTACTCGTCTACCATGATGTCACCGGCGACCAGGATGGGAACCGGCTTTAGATTCCTAATAAGATTTTCGCTCAATCCGCATTCCTCCACTCCTGACGACCGGCGAATGGTCTGCTTCCACTATCTGTCACAGCCGCGCTCACTGGTTCTCCCGCAGCTTGCTCGACGTGTTCCTTGTGGGCAAACAGATCCGCGTAAGTGTTTAATGCCTCCATCGCGGATTTTTTGCAACGGCCTTGATCTTTTGCGAGAGCTTTTCGAGTATTGTATAATATTACAATATATTTTAGAGAAATGTAATACATAAATAATATAACAGTTAATCAATTATATACAAATTGGCAATTTTCAAATTGATTTTTTATCAGGATTCTGATAGACGGCCTCAAGGTGGAGAAGAATTCGGCTGTCCATTGCCATTGACGCCGAATCGTCCGGCACTTTTTAGGAATTTCCCGACGATCAAGCGGCTGGCCTAACTTCGGATGCCTAATGAACATCAGAATTGAAAGATTCAACGGAGCACACCACAAACCATGAGCAAGGACACTTCGTTATTTGAAATAGAATCAGGAAATTCAGTCGAAAATTCCCGCAGGCCGGCGCAAGATGGCCCCAGGTCGCGGCCGAGTTACGGGCAGAGCAACCAGCAAGCTGCCTGGCAGATCGGACTTCCCGCGGGCGGCCGCATTCTGGGAACACTGCGGGCACGACTATTGGTGTTTTGGATTCTGATTGCTTGTATAACTACGATGGTCGTAGCGATTGCCGGCCATTTCCTGGTGGTGGCGCCATTGGAGCAAGCTCTTTTGGCGGAGCAGGCGCGCAGTCTGGCCAAAGAGGTGGACGGCTTGATTAAAGCAAGGAGCGCAGCCATAAGTGTGGCCGCGGGGAATCTGGATATTGACAATCTGTCGGCCGCCGGTGGGTTGGACAGACTTCTTAGCAGTCTTCGGGCGCTTTTCCCGGACTTTTCAAATATCGAGATCATCAACCACCGAGGGCAAACCATAGCCATGATGGGAAATCTGAATCTTGCCCTGGCGGGGACACCCACAACACCCCACGTATCGACGAAGACTTCGCTCTCAGTTTCTGACAAGCTTCTGTTTCGCGATGACCCTTCCAATCAAAGCTTTCTTATCATAATGAGGCACGGCGACCCTGATTCAGGCTATTGGTTTTCTCGAACCAGGTTCCAGCGGACTCCTATTGAATCTGTCCTGAATTCAGCCGGCGCCGGCAAGTCTGCCCGGCTCATAACGCATTCCGGCGCCATTCCCGACAATTTGGAAACACAATCCGATCAAAAACCGATCGAAGATCAGGAGTCGTCCACCGGCCAAGCAGTGGACCGCGTCCACTCGGGGTGGTGGGCCCAGGCCAAGGCGGCGGAAATAAATTTGCCTACTCCTGGATGGACGATCATTCTGGAAAGAATTTCGCGATGGTCTGACTATGGTGTTCAGGTTCTAATCCCGGGTGTTTTGCTGCTGTTGCTGGCCGTATTCTATATGAGGCAAAGAGACCCGAGGCGACCAAAGGGAGTTGAGCAGCGCGTTTCAGAGGTTGCTCCATCTGCTGAACCCGAATGGGATAAATCAGCGGGTCCTCTTTCAGAAAAACAATTTGAATTAGAAGAATTGCACGGAATGGCAGTGAACGAGGTCCTCGATTCTCCGGGATCGGAGCAGGGGGACGGTGACGACTGCCCCATCCGGAATATTTCTTCAGAATTTGATGGTACAACCGAACAAGGGCACCCATTGGGCGAATTGCTTCCCGAATTCTTCTTTCAGCCTTCGACGGGAATTGAAACAGCGGATCCTCCTTCGCTCGGAAATAATCAAGAAACCACAGAGGCTGAGGCGGAAAGGCAGACGGATCCGATACCCGATACCCTGGAAGTGGTATGGCTTGAGCCACCGGCTGAACAAATTGTCTCGGACGAGCAAGAACATGTCGTGGACTCCAAGTTTGTAGGCGCGTGAACATTCTCGCTCTACTATCCTGGTATGCCTGTTCCTGAAATAGCCCAGCACCGCAAACCACATTCCAAAAGAACTCACCATCGTATGTTGAGCGGAGGAAACGTGCAGTTTCCCTCTTGTTCGCTGCGCTCGGGATCGAATTTGTCCGGGTGGCAACAAGACGTTTATAGGGAACTTGGCGGTTCTGTTCTCTGAAGTGATGTGTTACTTTAAAACCCGGGCAGACTACGATCAACCAATTCGGTCCATTTAATGTACAAAGTCCTAACCATTGCGGGCTCGGATTCCGGAGGCGGTTCGGGCGTTCAAGCGGACTTGAAAACCATCCTGTCGCTTGGTGGTTATGGAATGAGCGTCGTCACCGCGCTTACCGCCCAGAATACCTTGGGGATACGGGATGCCGTCCCTGTGGATCCAGCGTTTGTCGCCTTGCAGTTGGACGCGGTCCTTGACGACATAGGCGCGGATTGCATCAAGACAGGAATGCTGGCTAATGCAGCCATAGTGAGAGTAGTAGCGGAAAAAATCGCAAAATATCGCATTGAGAAAGTTGTTATCGATCCGGTAATGGTTGCCAAGGATGGTCAGGCACTGCTGGATGAAGAGGGCCGTGAGGCTTTGGTCAGAGAGCTCTTTCCTCTAGGTTATGTGATCACGCCGAACATTCCCGAGACGGAAATCCTGACGAAGAAGAAAATAGGCAGTGTGCCGGACATGAAGAGGGCCGCCAGGAGACTTCGCAGAATGGGTCCCAGAAATGTATTGGTAAAGGGGGGGCACCTGGAAGAGGCTCCTGTGGACATTTTGCATGATGGGTATCAAGACTATGAATTTTCCACCCAGAGGGTGCTGACACGACATACTCACGGAACAGGGTGCACTCTGTCGTCGGCCCTGGCCACATTCCTGGCTCAAGGGTTGCCGCTGATGGAATCCATCGACAAGGCAAAAAGATATCTTTACCGAGCGCTTAGATTTTCTCTCCCTATAGGTCGTGGGATCGGGCCTACAAACCACTATGCTTCCATCGCCCGCGAGATCGCCCGTACCCATGTCATCGAAGAATTGGACAAAGCACTGGAACGCTTGAAGCGCCTGAACGTAGGCCATCTAATTCCCGAGGTGCAGTCGAACTTGGCGTACGCCATACCGTACGCCGAATCCGTGGATGACGTTGCTTCCTTTCCGGGTAGGATAATTCGTCTGTTGAATTCGGTGGACACCATCGCGTCAGCCCGCTTCGGGGCCTCCCGCCAGATACATCATCTGGTCTTGGCTGCAATGGAATATGATCCCGAAAAACGAGCAGCTATGTCCATAGCTTATTCAGAAACGCTGGTGAAAAGGATCCGAGCTCTTGGATATACTGTGGCCGAATTCGATCGGACGCGTACTCCCCCGGATCTTCAGGAAGAAGAAGGCAGCACGCTCGCGTGGGGCGTACAAGATGTAATGGAAGAGCTCGGTCGGGTCCCGGACGCGATTTTTGACCGAGGGGCCATCGGTAAGGTGCCTTTGATAAGGCTTTTTGCCCGTGACGTGGCTTCGATAGTTGACTTGATAGCTCGATTGTAGAGACGCGATTCGATTGCACTCCAACCGGTTGCGTGTTTATATTAATTGAGTAGAAGTACCGACGGAAGTGGCAGAGGTTTCCGCAAAGCGTGTTACCCTGTGGGGTATACCTCCTCCCAAGGAAGTTCGATGGCAAATTTGTTGATAGACCCCCACGGTCGCGTTATCGATTATATGCGAATATCGATCACGGATCTGTGTAATCTCAGATGTATCTACTGTATGCCTCCGGAAGGAATACAGCTCCTTTCACACAGCGATATATTGAGCTATGAAGAGATCTTGACAATCATACGCGTCGCCCGATCTTTGGGAATCCGAAAGATACGAATCACCGGAGGCGAGCCTCTCGTACGTCGAGGTGTGCTTGAATTCATTTCGAGACTAACGCGTATGTCAGGTATTGAAGATGTGGCGCTTACCACCAATGGGGTCCTGTTGGCGCGCATGGCCGGAGATCTCAAGGCCGCGGGTTTGAACCGTATAAACGTTAGCCTTGATTCTCTGCGCAGGGAAACGTTTCACGCTGTCACTGGAATGGACCGTCTGGGGGAGGTGCTGGCCGGAATAGAGACCGCCCTGGAGCAGGGGTTCGATCTCGTTAAAATAAATGTGGTCCTTCTTCAAGGGGTTAATGAGGCGGACTTACCCGCATTTGCGCGCCTGACCCTGGAAAAACCGATAGACGTAAGATTTATCGAACGCATGCCATTTGGCATGAACCAATGCCCAAATTCTCCGGACCCGCTCAGTGCCTTGAAAGCCAGAGAAATTATCCGGAGAGAACTGGGAGAACTGCATCCTGTGGACCGGAATCCATTGGATGGGCCCGCGACCATGTTTAGGTTGGAGCAAGCGGTCGGTCGAGTCGGGATCATTGATCCGGTTACAGGGCATTTTTGCGGCACATGCAACAGAATACGTTTGACAGCGCGTGGCGCGCTCCGTCCATGCTTATTGGGGAATGGCGAGATCGACATCAAATCGGACCTCAGGCGAGGTGTTTCAGACCAAGTCCTGGCCGATACCATAAGACGAGCCGTCCTGGCCAAACCCATGGCTCACTCGATGTGTATTCCTGAAATGAACGAGAGCATGAGTCGCATCGGCGGATAACTTTGAAGGACAAGCTTTGCAATCCCGCGCAGCCGACAAGAAGACTCGAAGCTTCCCTTTAGCTTCATCTCTTGCCTCTGAGAGGCAAGAGCACAAATCATAGGAGTTTTTGGGGTGGGGTCCGGGGAGGCCCTTTTTGCAAAAAGGGCCTCCCCGGTCACTCTTCAAAGAACTCATAGGTTTGCCGACTACCCTAATGACCTCATCCCTACCCGACCTTTCCGTCGTTGTGGTCAATCGAAACACCGCAGACCTACTTGTGACCTGCTTGGACCATGTCTTTCGCTCGAACCTCGAAAAAGAGCCGGAAGTTATAGTGGTGGACAACGGGTCCAGTGACGATTCAGTCGCCAGGGTCAAAAAAGCATTTCCGAGTGTTCTGACGCTGGAAGCCGGGAAAAATCTCGGGTTTGCCGCGGCCAACAATATGGCGGCAAAAATGGTCCATAGCCGATTTCTGCTGTTGGTCAACACCGACGCGCTTCTCGAAAAAGATTGTGCGCGGACCCTGCTGGATCTGATGAAATCCGATGCAAGAATCGGCATCGCGGGTCCGCAGCTTGTGAATAAGGATGGATCGCCCCAAACCTCGTTCGAGGCAGTTCCTACTCTTGTTACGGAGACATTCAATCGGAGCCTGTTGAAGCGTGTCTTCCCAGCGCGCTTTCCCGGGAAAAGACCTAACTCGCAGGAACCTTTCTCAGTGGAAGCACTTATAGGCGCTGTGATGATGGTACGCCGCGAGGCATTCGAGGAATTAGGCGGTTTTGATGAAGACTATTTCTTTTTTCTCGAGGAAACCGACCTGGCCGTCAGAATGGGACAGGCTGGATTGCAAGTTGTGCACGAGCCGCGAGCACGCGCGGTCCACCTCCAGGGGGCTACTGCCGATGTTTTGCCCGCCTCGGCGAGAATTGAATTCTATCGATCTCGTTACCTGTTTTTCAGCAAGCATTACGGGACACGCGCGATGAGCGCCCTGAAAACCGTTATGACGGCTAATCTGGCCCTTAACGTATTGGGGCTGGGTTTGGTCGCTCTCTTGACCTTCGGTCAGGCGCGCAATATCACCAACAAGCTGCGAGTCAGGTCCGAACTCCTGAAATGGCATGTTCAAGGCTGCCCAGAGGAGCAAGGCTTGCCAAGGGACTAAACAGACACGGTCCTCCTGTTTTTCCTTATATAGTTCGGCAAACAGCCTTAGAGTCTTTGATCCGTTGTTGACGTGTGTCACGTGACAGGTTACAATCGGCTATGATCAAAACGTTTGTTGATCGCCATACACAGGAGTTGTACGAGAACGGAAAGTCAAGACGTTTTCCGCCTGAGATTTGGAAACGGGCTCTTCTCAAACTGGAGTACCTTGACTTGGCTACGAGCCTGGAAGACTTGAGGGTCCCACCCAGCAATCGACTGCATCAACTGGGGAGGGATCGAAAGGGCCAGTTCTCGATTTCCGTCAACGACCAATGGCGAATCTGCTTTCGATTTATCGATGCAGATGCTTACGACGTGGAACTGACAGATTATCATTGATGCGAGGTGTCATATGAGTATTCCCAACACCAGAGTTAGGAAGGTTCGCCCCACGCACCCCGGCGCTATGTTACGGGAGGATTTCATGCCCG
>DATJPW010000157.1:0-27882 GCA_035506215.1 Desulfomonilaceae bacterium | reverse complement strand
GTCGCAGTAGACTCCCTGGCGGTTTTCGTCAATAAGGACAACCCCATAAAGTGCCTCACCCTCAAACAATTGGATGCTATCTTTTCTAAGACGAGGAAGGGCGGGTACGGGAAAGATATTAAGACCTGGGGCGATTTGGGCCTTACGGGCGAATGGGCGGATAAGCCGATTTCGATTTACGGGCGTAATTCCGCGTCAGGAACTTACGGCTTCTTCAAGGAAGAGGCTTTGTTCCACGGTGATTACAAAGACGGAGTGAAGGAACAACCAGGTTCCTCAGCGGTGGTTCAAGGTGTTGCTACGGACAAGTACGCTATTGGTTATTCCGGAGTGGGGTACAAGACGGCGGACGTGAGGACCGTTCCGTTGGCCGTCAAAGAAGGAAAATGCTTCGAAGCAAATGCGGAAAACGCTTATACGGGAGACTATCCTCTTGCAAGGTTCCTTTACATTTACTTTAACAAGAAACCCAATGAGCCGCTTGATCCGCTGAGAGCGGAATTCATCAAATATGTGTTCTCTAAAGATGGACAGCAAGTTGTAATCAGAGATGGCTTTTATCCTGTATCCAAGGCCCTAGCGGATGAGGACCTTGCGTCAGTAGGGATCAAATAAAAGAATTTGAGACTTTGACGGACATACCACTTTCGGCGAGCGGTGACAGATTCCGTGACTGGTGTCGCCGCTCGAATCCACTTTTCTTCTGGCGCGTGTCTTGATAAAGACTAAGAAGTTGATGACACAAGATTAGAAGGACATACACTAAGGAAACGACTCCATGGCCCCGATGGAGGTGCAGGGACCGAGAAAGACCCGCCGCTGGGTATTGATTGCGGATAAGATGGCTGATCGGGCCATCACCGTGGGCGGTGTATTGGTCATCGCCGCGGTCCTGGGAATGATGGTTTTTCTCGTTCATGAAGTCCTTCCACTCTTTGCAGGCGGCTCTGTCATAGCACGCTCAGATTACATCCTCGACTCCGAATCCAATTCTGTTCTCGCGATAATTTTGGACGAATACAAAACGGTTGCCGCTTCGGTGAGGAATGACGGTACTGTGACTGCGTGGCACGCCAGAACAGGCACCTATCTCGACGCTCCTTCATTTGATTTCAACGGCAAGGAGGTTAGAGCCTTCTCCCGAACAATTGACAACGTCGATATGGCTTTCGGACTCAATGATGGGACGGTCCGCTTTGGACGCCTGACTCTACCCATAGAGGTTATTCCAGCCGCCCAAGCTCCCATGGGCCTCAAGACACTGGACGAACAGGACAGCTCGGACGGCTCCACCGTGTTCTCCACAGTGCCCGGCGGTCAGATCCGAAAAATTTCGGTGCGTGTGGAACTTGAGGACCCTATCAAGGTGTCCGACTCCGAAGCGCCGGTAGTAGCCTTGGACTATCGGGTTAGCAATTTTGGTGACAGGCCGAAAAAGATACTTGCTGCAGTTAACGGACAGGGACAACCAAGTTTGACGACAGTTGAGTCGAAACTCAACATGTTTACGAGAAAAGTGACCACGAGCGCCAACCGTACGGATCTCCCCACTCTTCCTCAAGAGGCCGCTGTGGCCTACGCTCTTGTAAACGATTTGGCCGATACGGTCCTTTTTGCTGAAAAGAGCGGTAAGGTTTATCGTTACAATACTCGTGACGTAGATCATCCCGTTTTGGTTGAGACCGTCGACCTGTTGCCCGCCGGTGTCGAGCTAACCGTTTTCGGCTACCTGCTGGGCGATCATTCTGTTGTCGTAGGAGGATCGGACGGTTCGGTCTCCATTTATTTTCTTCTTCAAAGGAATGACGCCCAGACATCTGACGGTTTTTCCCTGGTTAAAACCAGAGAATTCGAGCCTCAGCCCGGAGCGATAACGGCGTTGAGTCCCAGCCAGAGAGGCAAGACGTTTGCAACCGCCGACGCAACAGGTCAAGTATGGATACGCCACGGCACAAGTCAAAAGACGCTCCTTCGACTCGGTTCTAAGGATGACAAATTACCTCCTCGCGGCATTGTTTTGGCGCCTCGTCTGGACGGGATGCTTGTTGTGAGAAACGACTGGAGAGGCGCTTTTTGGGACCTCAACATATCCCACCCGGAGACATCGCTCCACACGTTGTTCGGAAAAGTCTGGTACGAGGGTTATCCCGAGCCCACATACACTTGGCAATCCACGGGGGCAACCGAGGGGTTTGAACCCAAAATCTCGCTCGTTCCTCTGATTTTTGGTACACTCAAGGCTACCTTTTATTCTCTGATGTTTGCGATTCCTATAGCATTGCTCGGCGCTATCTACACCTCGGAATTTTTGCCTTACACCGTTCGGGGCAAAGTGAAACCTGTAATGGAAACTATGGCTTCGCTACCCTCGGTGGTCCTGGGTTTTGTGGCTGCTTTGGTGCTGGCGCCCATTGTCGAAACATCGGTTTCTGCCGTTATTCTGACCTTCGGCCTTCTTCCTCTTGCTCTGATCTTTGTCGCTTATCTGTGGCAGTTGTTGCCTCAGAGGCTAGCCTTGCGCCTTCAAGGGCTCCCCAAATTTTTCGTTATCGGCTTGGTGGTAGCCGCGGCGGTCTGTCTGGCGTATCTCGGAGGGCCTTTCTTCGAACGGGTGTTCTTTGCCGGCGATTTTAGAGCTTGGCTCAATGGTGATGTGGGCAAGCCCGCGCCGTCCATATTTCTCCTGGTTATACCTGGAATGGCGTTATTGGTAAGCTGGGTCAGCAGTAGATTGTTTGGCCGACGTTTTGCTCTGTACGTTCGAGGGCTGGCAATGCCTTATTCCGCACTGATGGATTTGTTGCGTTGGGTTGGGCAGTTAGCGGCCATTGTTTGTGTATCCTATGTGGTAGCTCAGCTCATCGCGTTAACAGGTTTCGACCCACGGGGATCACTTGTCGGCACTTATACTCAACGTAATACCCTTGTTGTAGGTTTCGCTATGGGATTTGCCGTCATTCCGATAATATATACTCTTGCGGAGGACGCTCTCAATTCGGTGCCGGAACATCTCCGTTCCGCCAGTCTGGCATGTGGAGCCACACCCTGGCAGACGGCCCTTTGGATAATTTTGCCGACAGCGATAAGTGGGGTCTTTTCGGCTATTATGATCGGAATGGGACGGGCCGTTGGTGAAACCATGATAGTGGTCATGTCCGCGGGCAATACACCACTTATCGATCTAAACATTTTTGACGGGCTTCGCGCACTGTCGGCTAACATAGCTGTAGAACTCCCGGAAGCCCCGAAGGATGGCACTCTGTACCGTGTCCTTTTCATGACAGGTCTGGTGCTTTTTGGGATGACCTTTGTTATTAATACAGTTGCAGAATTAGTGCGGTTGCGTTTTCGCAAGCGGGCCATGCAGCTTTAGAAGGCATCGAGAATGAAAGCCGAGCAGACCGAAGTCAAAATTGATGCTCAGATCGATGAATCTCCCGATAGCGTCGAAACCAAGATGCCTGGGGTCGATTCCAACATGAGAGTGGGACCCGGACCTCGCGAGGTGCGCAAGCCTTTGAGAGTCGGCCCTTCCAATGGTGGAGAAGACCGGTCTTCCCGACCTAAGCGGTCCATGGTTTGGGATTTCAAGTCAAGAGGGGAGCCATTCCTTTGGACCTTGGGCGGGGCCCTTATAGTCGGGATTTTTATGATTGTAGGTTTCGTTGTCTTGATCTTATACAATGGCTTCCTGACCTTTTATCCTGAGCGGATTGAAGTTTTGAAGCTTCGTGACGGATCGGTGCTTGCCGGCGAGATGACTCGTTCGGAAGACTTCAAACCAACGCCGCAGGAACTCCAACAATTGCCCGCGGAAATCCAAAACCAAATAGCCGGCAGGGGTGGCATCGCCACTCGACGACTTTACCGCACGGGAAACTTCGATCTGTATAATGAGGATTATCGGTGGGTATCAGACTTCGACGTTATTGACGTCACAAGGCCAGGAGATATCTTCTTTCTAGAGCGCATGGAATGGGGTCCTTTTGTAGGCACCATACAATCCGTCGACCTCAGTGGGAAAGTCATCGCCAAAGAGGCTTTGACACCGGAGATGCTGCATAGGGAGCAAGAGGAAGCTGCCCGACGCCGTGATCTGCTGTATTACGTCGAGCGCAATGAGATAGGGGCGGTAAACTATTATCTGGAAAAAGGACGCTTGGGACTCCGAAAGGTGGAACTGAGGCACGGACGGGGTTCTTCTCAGTATAAGGAGGCTGAGAAACAATTCAAGAACACCTCTGAGACCCTCGACGCTCGATACCAGGACCTGTCGAGAGAGGCTGCGAGTATCAGAGAAAAGGATTCCAAGTACACAATAACCCTTGCGGATGTAGCCGGACGGGAAAAGACATTAAAATTGTCGGACGTTGTCCGTTTATATCCTGCCAATCTTTTGACATTCTCAGAAAGGGTCGAAGTGTACCTGTCCAGATGGCGGGAGTTCCTCACCCAACAACCAAGGGAGGCAAACACTGAAGGTGGAGTCCTGCCGGCAATCTTCGGGACTTTTTGCATGACTGTTCTGATGGCGATTGCGGTTGCGCCTTTCGGCGTAGTCGGCGCTCTGTATCTCAGGGAGTACGCCAAACAGGGCAGGCTGGTTTCGCTTGTGAGAATATGCGTTAACAACCTCGCCGGAGTTCCTTCAATAGTTTATGGGGTCTTCGGACTCGGCTTCTTTGCCTATGTGGTTGGGACAAGCATTGATCAGCTTTTTTTCCCGGAGAGTCTTCCGGCCCCTACCTTCGGGACCGGCGGCCTGCTCTGGGCGTCTTTAACGCTGGCTCTATTGACGGTGCCGGTGGTCATAGTGGCTACGGAAGAGGCATTGGCGGCTGTACCACAATCCATGCGAGAGGGCTCCCTCGCATGTGGGGCCTCTAAATGGCAGACCATCAAATACGTCGTACTGCCTCGCGCAATGCCAGGGATCATGACAGGGCTTATTCTGGCCATGGCCCGAGGCGCGGGAGAAGTAGCGCCGCTAATGCTGGTTGGTGTAGTGAAAATGGCCCCTGAACTGCCTATTGACGGCTTCTTCCCTTATATACACCTGGAACGCAGCTTTATGCATCTTGGTTTTCACATTTTCGACCTGGGTTTCCAATCTAGGAACGCGGAAGCAGCCAAACCAATGGTTTACGTAACCACACTCTTGCTGATTTCGCTTGTCTTCGTCATGAACTGGGCCTCTGTAATGCTTCGAAACCGACTGAGGCGCAAATTCTTCGCCGGACATTTCTAGCGGGAGCTGTTGATTGATGAACCAGATTTCCGACGAACCGAACAGCACCGTCTATCACGTGAAAAAGGGCCCACAAGGGGCCCTCATTACGATTGACGATTTCTCACTCTGGTACGGTCCGACTCAAGCTCTGTTCAACATAGACATGGCTGTGGAAAAGGGCCTCGTCACAGCCCTCATCGGTCCTTCCGGGTGCGGCAAATCAACACTTCTGCGCTCTATCAATCGCATGAACGACCTTATCGACGGACTGACCACAAGCGGAAGAATGTTCCTGGACGGGACCGATATTTACGGTCATCAAGTGGACGTGATCGGACTGCGGAAAGCCATGGGAATGGTCTTCCAGAAACCTAATCCTTTCCCTATGTCTATTGCAGATAACGTTTGTTATCCTTTACGAGTGGACGGTATCCGAGACAAAAGGACCTTCGAGCAGACACTCGAAACTGCTCTAAAAGCCTCGGCTCTATGGGATGAGGTAAGCGATCGGCTGCAGGACAATGCTCTAGGTCTGTCCGGCGGTCAACAGCAGCGACTTTGTATCGCTCGTGCCATCGCGGCCAATCCGGAAGTGCTGCTTATGGATGAGCCGTGTTCCGCATTGGACCCGGTGGCCACGGCCAAGATAGAAGACCTGATCGATGAGTTAAGGGGACGATATACCATAATGATAGTGACCCATAATATGCAGCAGGCGGCCAGGGTTTCTGACAATACGGCATTCATGTATCTGGGTAAGTTGATCGAATACGGTGAGACTTCCACGATCTTTACTAATCCCAAAGTCCCCAAAACCATGGAGTACGTAACAGGCAGGTTCGGATAGACTTCCTGACTGTAATCAACCAATGTCATTCATGGTGATTCGGTTGGTCCACGTCGGCCGTGCCGATGAATCCGGCCGGTTATCATGTAGATCACATCTTCGGCAATATTAGTGGCATGGTCCGCGATGCGTTCCAAATGCCGCGAAATCAGGAAGAGATTGACCAACGACTCAATATTTACCTGATTCTTTACCGCTTCTCTCGAAAACTCGTCCTGCATAGCATACTTCATGTGATCGACTTCGTCGTCCGTGGCGCAAACCTGATAGGCTAGATTGACGTCCACGTTGACTAATGAATCGAGGCTCTTTCTCAGCATTTCCTGGGCCTTCTGCGCCATGATAAAGTATTCAAAAGGGACTTGAATTCGATCATCGCTGGAGGCGATGGTACGAGCCTGTTGGGCGATATTTGCGGCCAAATCCCCTATTCGTTCTAAATCGTTATTCATTTTCAGTACTGCTATTATGAACCGCAGATCGTCTGCCACAGGCTGGTGCAACGCCAAGATCTTCAGACATTCCTCCTCGATATCGACTTCCTCGTGGTCTATGACAAGGTCCCCTGCAATAACCTGTTCCGCCATCCACGGATCCTTGACCTCCAACGCCCTCACCGCCATGCGAAATCGCTCTTCCACCAACGCGGCCAGGGATGCGACTCTTTTTTTCAGTTTCTCAATATCGCCCCTGAGTCTGATTCGCATCATACATTAACTCCCTTCGCATGCCCGATTCAGCGTTCCACATCAAGGTTGTTATAGTAATTGCCAAAATCTTTCTCCGATTCTACTTAGTAACCGGCAGGTGTATGGAGAAAGCGCTCCCACGACCCGGTGAACTCTCGACGCTAACGTGACCCCGGTGCGCGTTGACCACATGTTTTACAATGGCCAGACCGAGGCCCGTTCCGCCTTCCTTGCGGCTTCGTCCTTTGTCCACGCGATAAAATCTTTCAAATATTCGCTGGAGATGCTCCTTGGGAATCCCGCATCCTTGGTCCCGAACCGTAATGATAATCTCGTCTTTCTCTTTTTTCGCAGTCACTTCCACTTTCTTTTCCGGCTCACTATATTTTATGGCGTTGTCAACCAAGTTTACTAGAGCTTGTTCGAGAAGTGTACTGCTAAACTTTGCCGACAAACCATCTTCAATCTTGCACTCCAGAGCTATATTCTTATTTCGAGCGGCTGTGAGACAGGCTCGACCAACGGCTTCAATGACGTCTTTGAGAGGTTTTTCTTCGAGAGTAATTTCTCCTCTCTCACTTTGTCGCTCGATTCTGGACAGGCTGAGGAGGTCCTCTATGATAGTGTCGAGGCGCTGAGTGTGCCTTATTGAGATGTCCAAGAATCGTTCCGCATTTTCCGGTTCTTTTATGGCTCCTTCTTTCAGGGTCTCCAGAAATCCTTTAATAGAAGTTATGGGCGTTTTAAGTTCATGCGAAACATTTGCCACAAAATCACGACGAATATTTTCCAAGGTTTTTAGACGGGTCACATCGTTCAGGACGACCAGAGCGCCTATTTTTTGGTCCTGAGCATCCAGAAGCGTCACGGCGTGGGCTTGCAAGAAAATGTCCGGGTCGCCGAAAATGACAATGTCCTGTTCACCACCGTTTTCTTCACTGGAGAGAGTCGCGGCCACGAATCGATGCAGCTCCCTATTTCGGATAGTTTCCTGCACGCTCCTTCCCCGGACCTGTGCCTCGTTAATTTGAAAAAGCCGCTCGGCCGCTCGATTAACTCTGATAATCCGCTCATCGGTGTCGAAGACGAATACCGCTTCCACCATACTCGAAAGGACCGCTTCCAGTTCATTGCGTTGCTCGGTTACTGTCTTCAGGCGATTATGTAAGTCGGCAGCCATCGAATATGCAGCATCCGCCACAGCCCCGAATTCCGCCCAGTCACCCACATCTATTCCGCGCCTCAAGTCGCCGCCGGAAAATCTCGCCACCCCCGTCCTAAGTTCCCATACAGGGCGGTTTATCCGACGAGAGACATACAAGCTGGCGCAGGCCAACAAAACGGCTATTGCCAGTCCTCCGACAATTATGAGTGTGCGCATTCTAGGCAAGCCGGAAGGCCCACCAGAGACCGGCATTGCACTTCTTACAGCCCCCGCAATTTCCCCATTGATTATCAACGGAACAGCCACGTAGGACCATTGAGCATTTAGATCGAAGTCATGTCTCGTGGCTGCGGCCGGCTTACCTTTTAAGGCTTCTCTGATTTCGGGCCGGCTTGAAATATTGTCCAAACGGGATACATCTTCCTGAGAATCAGCAACGATTTTTCCGGACGGCAATACGACCGACAAACGAGTCCCTGTGCTCGGCGCCATCTCTCTGAGTAGGCTATCAATTTTGCCAAATTGCTCTTCGGAGAAATTTTGTCCGATGAACTTCTGGAGTATTATCGCCTGGGCTTTGAGATCGGCCAAATCTTCTTCGTGGCTGACTTCCGTCACAAGACGGGCCATATACCAGGAGATTGCTACAAGGCAGACAAAGGCGGTTATAAGATAGGGAAAATAGAGGTGCCAGAAAAGGCTCCGTCGTTTCTGCATCGCTCATTCCTTAAATCTATAACCAACTCCTCTTACGGTTTCGATGCAACCCCCAGCGTCCCCAAGTTTCTTGCGCAAACCGACAATTTGTACGTCAACGGAACGATCCGTGACCGGATAGTCCTCACCTTTTACTGAACTGATTATCTGGTCTCTCGAGAACACCCAGCCGGGCCGTCGCGCCAAGAAATACAGGATTTTGAACTCGGTCGCTGTAAGTGGCTTGGGCTCGTCCTTGACCAAGACTTCATGGCGAACAGGATTTATGGTGAGATCATGTATTCTCAGAATGGGATATTCTTCAACCTCTTCGTGTTTTTTCCTTCGAAGAACAGCCTTGATCCGAGCCAGTAAAACCTTAGGACTGAAGGGTTTGGTAACATAATCATCAGACCCTAGTTCGAGTCCTGTAATTATGTCTGCATCTTCGGTCTTTGCAGTAACGATAATTACCGGAATCTGGTTCGTGCCTGGATTCTTCTTCAATTCGCGATACACGTCCAGTCCGTCAAGTCCCGGGAGCATCAGATCCAAAAGAATCAGGTCAGGCTCATGTTGCTTTGCCTTCGACAAAGCCAGCTCGCCCGAGACTGCGTCTATTACTTGGTAACCTTCCTTGACGAGATTATACGTGATCAGTTCGAGGATGTCTTCCTCATCGTCCACCACAAGAATTTTTTCTTTAGCCATGTTAGTCTACTGCTTGGATGACTTAGAATCGAATTGACACATACTGAGATATCCTGCTCTTATGGGGGAGACCGCCCGATATTTACTCTAAAACGCTTCTTACACCGATGCCGCTGAAAGTCAAGTAACCGGCAGCCATTATTTTCCCTCTGAAGTGGGGAGCGTTTCGGGCAAGCCCTCGACGAACTTTCTTATTTCATCCCTTATCCTGCGATAATGGGAAAGCTTTTGCTCGTTAGATTTGGCATTCCCGGCCAACTCCGGAGGGTCCTCAAAACCCATGTGGAGGGATACCCCATGCCCGGGGAACACGGGGCAACTCTCTCTCGCTTTGTGACAAAGGGTTATTACATAATCAAAATCTTTCTCCTCCAGCTCATCAATCAACTTGGACCGGTGAGAGGAGATGTCCACACCCGATTCCGCCATGACCTGTACCGCTAGAGGATCGACGCTATGCTTCTCGATGCCGGCGGAAAAAGCTTCTATAAAATCGCTCTTCAAATGACGAGCCCATCCCTCCGCCATCTGGCTTCGGCACGAGTTTCCCGTGCACAAGAAGAGGATTTTCAGCCGTTTTCCATTCGTTGTCATAACTCCGACTTCATGTCTCCCCCCTCAATGAGTGTCAGGCTTTTGGATATCAAGTTTTCATCTTATTTGTATGTTACGTGTTAGCGTAGCATTAGAAAGAAGTTAGGATGGCCAAAGCTATTGCATGCGCTGATTCTCGAGCGAAAAAGGCGAATTAAGGTCCTTAAAAATTCAAGGCACCGATTGGTTACAACCTTTAAATGCACACCTAATGTAGTAAGGTGTTTCGAGAAGGACTCTGATTGCGATGGATTACGAACCGCAACGCACAAATAACGCAGTATTCCAGTCCATTGAAATCTTACAACCATATGTAATACGACGAATAAGAATAATCATCGAATTTGTGAAATAGGGTACCAAGTCGGACTTGCCATATTTCATAGCCGAGGATAATCTCTCAGCAGATATGAAATCACTTAAACCCAGAAAGTCATCTTCTTTCAAAAGTCGTCGCCATATAAACGGCAAAAAGCGGTTCCGAGAGATCCGGTTGGAACAACCCAGGGCCCTGCGGATTAACAGGGAAGCACTTCGCCTACTTGCGGAAATTGGTTCTCCTGAACCCGCTCCTTTTGCGCCGGACCCCTTTCAGGTTGAATCTTTAAACAGGATCCTGAGAGAGGACGTCCTAGTAAGTGCGCCGACAGGGTCTGGAAAGACATGGATAGCTCTGGAAGCAACCAAAGCATATCTTTCCCGCGGATGCGGTATCTGGTACGCCACCCCGTTAAAAGCTCTGTCCAATGCAAAATATGAGGAATTCAGCCAAGCGCTCGGTCCCGAGCGGGTAGGAATTCTCACCGGAGACCGAAAAGAGAATGCCGACGCACCGGTAATCGTCGGGACCACCGAAATACTCCGTAATCAACTCTACGATGCCATGCAGACCGGAGTCGATCTTGAGTTGGATCTGGTCATACTGGATGAAGCTCATTATCTGGGCGATCCGGATCGAGGAGTGGTCTGGGAGGAGGTCTCGATTTACTTACCTGCTCGCGTGCGACTCCTTTTGCTGTCGGCTACTATTTCTAACGCAGCAACGGTTGCTTCTTGGCTCACCCATATCCGGGGGACTACATGCAAGGTGGTATATTCCGAGGTTCGGCCGGTTCCGTTGCATGTTCTCTTTAGGAATCCGGAAGGTATCCTGACGCCTTTCTTTCTCGGCAAACGTTTGCATCCGCTTGCAGCGGCTTACGCAAAAGCACAAAAGGACCGAAAGAGGTTCGCAACACGAGATTCTTCCGATATCAATGCAATTGTGGAGACACTGCGAGAATCGAATCTTTTGCCGGCAATAATATTTCTGAAATCCAGATCTGATTGCGACAGGGCCTTGGAGACGCTCTTGCCTTCGCCTACGGGTCGTCAAGAAAATGGTTTTGAAGAGGCAGTCAAGGCCCATTTGGCCGAGTATCCGGAACTGAGAAATCAGCGCCAGTTGCATCGCTTACTGAAATGCCGAGCAGGATCGCATCACGCAGGCCAGTTGCCGGCTTGGCGTCTGATGATCGAAAGGATGATGGTTCAGGGACATCTGGAAGTAATATTCTCCACTTCTACTGTGGCCGCGGGCGTGAATTTTCCGGCTCGAACGGTCGTGATTGTGCAGACTGACCGTTTCGACGGGCGCACCTTTGTAGACATGACCGCCACCGACCTGCACCAGATGACGGGCAGGGCAGGTAGGAGAGGGATGGATAAAGCCGGTTTCACACTGGTGGTTCCAGGGAGGTATTTGAACGTTTCTTTGCTGCATGAACTCCTTCTATCCCCGCCCGAGCCACTGCAATCAAAGATTGCTGCAAATTTCTCAATGGTCCTGAATCTTCTGCTTTCCCACGATCCCGCGGGCGTCAATAGGCTTCTGGGTCTCTCGTTCGCATCATTTCATGAAAATCCTCGACGTGCCACTAAGGAGACAAAGAGGCTTATCGGAGAATTTCGCCGGCACCTGGACCTGCTTCTGGAGTTGGGTTATCTGGACGAGAATGCCGTTCCCACCTACGACGGTCAGTGGGCCGCAAAGCTGAGATTAGACCATCCTCTTTTGATAGCGGAGCTGATACGGACTGGTGAGTTTAACCGATTGGATCCCGAGGAATTGGCGGCGCTGATCGCTCCATTTGTGATGGACAAAGATAAAGAGAGCTTTATAAGCAGAGATCTGTGGCAGAACGTGCGGCCCCTGTGGAAGAGATTCCACAAAATGATGAAGCAACTCAGGCCCTTAATGCAACTAATGATTGCCAGGGGTTTTCAAGTGCCTGTAACAATGTTCTGGCCGGCGGCTTCGGTTCTGTTGTGGTCACAGCAGGCCGACTGGGACGAACTGACCGGAAACGTTCACGCAGACGAGGGAGATCTGGCTATGCTGATCCTGCGTACTGCAGATCATTTGCGTCAGATTGCCTCGCTGGAAAGCGAAGAGCCGACTTTGGCCGAGGCAGCGCGAAACGCTCTCGGTTTGCTGATGAGAAGTCCGGTGGTCTGATCGGGTTGGTTTCAAAAAGTGAACGGGAACTTACACTTTCAACATCAATTTCCCTCGCCCGGAAAGGGCCTTAAGCATGTTTTCCAACTTCCTAGAATCATTTATGTGAACCATGTTTTCGTTGATTCGGACAATTTCGACTTCTTCTAACTTCTTCAAATACTTCATTATCTGTTCTTTGTTTTCCAGCCTCAGCAGGTCAGCTAATTCGCTTAAATCTATGCCCTGGTCGCTTATGTGCGATGAACGACGATGAAAAAATAACAGACCGTAAATGAGCCTCGAGAGAGAATCTCCTAACAAATCACTCTCGACAACTGATTTCACTTCTCTAAGCCTGGACAGAATATTCAGCACTACACGAAGAGCTATCTTATCGCCGACAAGCTTCTCGAAAGTTTGCTGGTCCAAGGGGATTACGATGGAATCCTCTTCCGCCTCGGCGGACTCAAACCGGTAATTGTCTCCTAACAGTACTGCCTCTCCGAAATAGTCGCCCACGCCCGGGAGAGCCAGAGTCTTCTTCACTCGACCGACTTCCAGCCAAACTCTAACTTTTCCCTTTTGAATCAGGTAGATGTGTGTGGCCGGATCGCCTTTGCGATAAATTGCCTTCCCGGCAGGAAAGGTGAGAGGCTCCAAGGATATCTCGCCAAAAGCCAGCGATTCGCTGGCCACCTTTTCACCGGACAAGGCGGTATCGAGGAGTTTGCGAATTGAAAGCGTTTCATGAGATGGACCCGCACCGGTTGCACCGGCATCACGACTTGCAGCAGGCCAGCCTTCAAGGGGTCGGTAGGTCAGCAACTTGCGCATTCGTCGACTGTCCAACACCATTTCTCGCCGAAAATTGTCTCTCATATACTTTGAAAAACTGGAGAGATCCGTGTTCAACCCGCGCTGTTGCATCACTTTACGGAGATCGAGGATAAAATCTTCTATCCACGAGTATCGATCATCAGGATTCAAGGCCATGGCCCGGATCAGTGGAGATTTGAGTTCAGAAGGGATCGTTTCATTCTTGTCAACCTTCTCGTGGATGTCCATCTCGAGAATTGTCCTGACGGTTTGGCTGACTGTTTCCTGGTGCTCGATAAGTCTCTCCCCGGTCAAAAGCTCATACAGGAGCACGCCGGTGCCATATATATCAACCCGCCTATCTATCGATTTGTTTTGTAGCTGCTCAGGCGAGAAATACAATAGCTTTCCGGCTACAGGAAACCCTTCAACCGGGCTGTTGTCCAGAAAGATTCGAGCAATTCCGAAATCGATGATCTTCACTTCAGCTTCATAAGAAACCATTACGTTGAAAGAGTTCACATCCTGATGGACCAGCATCAGATTTGCGCCGTTGATCCCTTTTCTTTGATGTGCGTAACTCAGGCCCTGGGCAACCCCCAATGCGATGTGCAGAGCGAATTCCATAGGGACAGGGCGACCTATTCTCTTTGCCTTGGCTAAAAGATAGGCCACATTTCGACCCTCGATATATTCCAGGGCTATGTAATACTCTCCATCGATGCGACCCATATCAAAAATTTGTACGATGTTTGAATGATTAAGGCGTGTCAGGGTCTTTGCTTCATTCAGGAACCTTTTCACATAGCGAGCTTTGGTCGAGTACTGAGGCAGAAGTCTCTTAATAATTAAAGGCTTTTGAAATCCTCCAATACCGAACGTCTTTGCAAGATAGACATCGGACATTCCGCCTTGGGATATCCTGTCGATCAGGCAATAACGGCCGAATAGGATCGGCTTAAAAGTCGTTTTCCGATCACGTGAAGACGGCCAATCCTGGACTATAGAATCTTTCATCCGCGTCTGTTTCAGATATTTAGCGCAATGTCGACTCGCTCAGAATAGTATAAGAAACGGGTCCGATCTTGATTTTCGTCTGGCCGGTGACATTGCCGGTTGGGATTCTGCGAAAACCCAGTGACCGATCTATCAGTAAAAAACGGTCTTTCTGGCCCCAGTTCATGTGGACCAGCCAGGCCGGTATACCCGTCGTTTGGTATTGAGTATCCGCAGGTTTCCTAAGGGGAAGCCTCTGGAGAACCTTTGATCCAAGAGTTATCGACTGCTTGTCCATGAATTGTTCTGCTTGAGCCCGTGTCAAAGGATACATAGCCGCAACCATTGACGATGGGATGGCCAGCGGCATCCCAGCCCACAACACTGTAAGAATACCGGACGGACCCCCTTTGTTTCCTTCGGTACCTGCCTCGGACTCGCCGACGGACGGCCTGACGCGAACCAATTCCTGGTGAAGGGCCGAGAGCTGTCCGACTTGCTGGGAGACCAGTTGCTCAAGTGTTCCCAGCCTCCGAGCAGTTTCAGAACCGGACATCGCAGTTCCCTGAGTTAGAACTGCGCCGATCCTGGACAGACGTTGACTCACCTCTTCAAGCGACTGGATGACGACACTCATCTTCTTCAGGATCGATTCGTGCGTCGGACCCGAGCTTTTGCCTTCGACAATTTTGGATGGAGCCCGGGCGGTAGGTTGTTCACGTGGCACAGATGCCATGATTTTCTTATAAATATTATTCAATGCAGGTATTGCGGCGTTAGCATAGGAGCGGTTCTGCGGAGAAGAATAAATAGACTTCAGAACTGCCAGGCTTTCCTCAAGCAATTTCACGATTAAGGGATGCGGAGAGACATCGGCGCCACTGAAGCGCCCAAGCACACGATTATTCATAGCCAGAATTGTACGAGCCCGCTCATCACCAGGAAAATGTCTGTCCAACTCCTTGAGTCGCTCAGCCAGCTCTGCACTCGCTTTCGGACTTACTTCCCATTCCACGTTTAGGATCAGCGCTTCAATCCTTTCAATGATGCTTTCAAAGGACACTTTGCCTCCCTGTGGATGTCCGGAAGTAGGAGCGCCTACGGGCCCGGGTATGCTTTGCGAGGGCGTGAATGGAGCACGGACCGGTTCAGCCTTTCTTTCGACAGGGTAAGGACGGGACTCAGGCTTGGTCGGACCTGGAGATAAAGTGGGCGCTGCAGGACGCGAGCTGTCCCCAACCGCACCGCTAACGGGCGCAGGCGTTTGCAGTTTGGGCTCCTGAGCAGAGTCCTCACTGAAGAGGCCACCGAACAGCTCCTCTATTTTTTTTCCTACAGCTTCACCAAGTTCTGCAGGAGTCTTATGTTTCTGTTCTTCGGCCACGGGCGGTCTCCGTAAATCAGGGTCTGTATGTTCAAGGGGCTATGCCCATGCCCTTGTCTTTCAGCAATCGGGAACTAACATCGATTACTGTCATCATACAGATCTTCTTGAAGGTCTCCTTCACTCCATCTCCTCTCAGGGCGCTTGCAGGAAACGAAGGAAAGCGACCGTGCGGGTTAAGGTCCTTTTCCATCAGTTCCAGGGGCAGTACAGCGACTTTACTTTCTTCCAAGTCTCTTTTGTTGTATTGGAAAACCAGCGGCAAAGAGCCGACAGACTTTGCCTGTTCCGCCAAGTTGTCCTGAAGATTTTGAAGACTCTCGACGTTATTTACTCTTCTCGCCTCGAGAGAATCGGCCACGAACACTATCCCGTCCACTCCTTTTAAAACCAGTTTTCGTGTATCGTTATAGCGCACTTGTCCAGGGACCGTGTATAGCGAGATTTTTATACGAAATTTCCCAATGTTACCCAAGTCCATAGGCAAGAAGTCGAAAAATAGTGTTCGGTCACCTGCGGTGTCTATGGACAAAAGTTCTCCACGGACCTGAGTGCCTAGTGCCTTATGTATACTTATTAGATTGGTGGTCTTACCTCCTCTTCCTGGACCGTAATAGACAACCTTACAGTGAATCTCGTCCGATCTGAAACTTATGATGGCCATTGACTAACCCTACAGAACAACAAGCACTCGTACTAAGTGTTGAACCACTGTCTCAAATTCTCCGCGAACATCGCTTCTATCATTTCAACTGTTTTTCTCACTTCGAGACGGACTAACCCCAGGTGCGTGTTGTTGCTGAAGATAGTCACCATCAAACATTCTTCGCCGACATTGGCAAAATGAATATTCTCGTTGCTTCCCTTATGAAACAACAATGAGAATTCTTCTTCGCCGAAAAGTCGGGCAATGGCTGTGGTCGCGCCGTAATTGGCGGCAGTCAAAGCAGCCAGAGATGCCACTTTTTCCTCACTCATCTCGCCTTGAAAACTTATCAATTGCCCGGCCTTGTCGACCAACAGTACCGTATGCGCGGCACTGCGTGCCAGCAGACTCGCCAGGATAGAATCGATACGATCAAGGGATTGTTTGGTTAGGACCAAATCTGCCATTTCTACACCTGAGGGGTTCGAGACAAAAACCTTGCGCAACGGCGACTATGTTAATAGTCATGTTTTACATGCTTCAACTCGGTTCTATCTTTTTTCTCGTCTTCGTACACTTTCCATTAACAAAAAATCCCAACTTTCACGAATTGTCTCTTTTTCCGGAGCGGAGGAATCCCCTTCAAAGACCCCTATTTCCCACGATAGAATCTCATAAAAGGCTTCCTCCCCTTCTGAAGTGCCGCTCTCTGCATGAACTATTTCTCCATCCCGGAAGTATATGGATCCGGCCAGCGTGCCGCTTCTGACTAGCATCCGACACGTGTTTCGGCCAATACATAAAAGTTGGACCAGATCCGGTAGACTTATGTTTGTGACTGTTCCGCTGAATGCAGAGGATTTAGGATGCTTGCCGGTTTTCATATTATCCACAGCCGGAGCACAGAGATTTTTTCAGGATCATTCCTCAGCAGAAAACAATAATTACACCAGCTTCCGCCTGAATCGTGAGCTGGGTCAGAGTATGTGGATGAAACTACAAACTGGTCCGGTCGATTTTTGTCCGTGCGTAATATATCAGCGTTGAACAATAAAATCAATTAAAGCCTAGGCAGATGAGGCAAACGAGATTTTTCCGGCGGCGTTTCCAGAATCAAGCTCATGGAATAATGCGGTTTTCTGAGCGGGCCTTTCTTGGGTCAGACCGCTGAATTTGTGTACACTTGCAAGCCGAGAGACCTCTTCTTTCGTCTAGACAAAATCTTGATCTCCTTTCCCCATATAACCTAAAATCATTGGGCCGGGGGGCCATCTGGCATTCTTTGGAACGAAGGCGGAACGATTGATCGGATAACTCTATGGCTAAGAAAAGGCTGCTGAACCCTTTGCTAAAGGTCGCTCTTTGCTCAATGGGCGTGGCGGCCATGGCCTATCTTCTTATTCCCCCCGCAGTATCCGGAGGGCCGTACGATTATTTGACTATGGCGCGGGCTTCGGTTTTGCTGGGTTTCGTATATTTTCTCATTCAAAGTCTCCGTCAGGTTTTAAGAGGTCCGAAAGATTGATCCGATCACACCATCGGAAGTGAGCACTGCTCATCAGGCGCGACAGCCTTCTCTGCAACACCTATCGGCAGTCAAATGAAATGATTTTTTTGAGAACTCTCCGGTTTTTTTCTTGCCATTCAAATTCGTTATGCTAATAAGGGGGCACATCTTATCACCATACTTTTCCATGTGAGAGAAGCCTGACGGCTTCTGATGTCCTGTCGTCGGGCTTTTCGTTTGTACGGAGTGAGCGCCGCTGTTCCGGAAAAGGAATTCCTTACCTCCACCTAATTTTAATATTGAGAAATTGTTGTCAACGTGTTATAATTTAAACGCTAAATGTCCATTAGGACATTACGTAATGTCCCCAAGTGAGGTTCGTGATGGCAAGGGTCGTGGTTGTTCTTATGACGTCGCTACTTCTTGCGATGGACATCTTTTCCGTGCCTGCCTACTCGGGAGGTTCTCCCTGCCCACCGCCGATGTGTCCGCCTCCAAGCTGCCCGGAACGCACACTGGTAACGAGGATGGTACCCTGTACGAGAACAGAACTAGTGGCTGAGGTTCTGCCCTTCACTAGAACTGTCCCGGTACAGATGGTCGGATTCAAAACACAAAAGGTTTTGCTCAAGGGCATCCCTACGGGCCAACCATGCGGGCTCGACCCCTGCACCAAGTGCTGCCCTCAGCCGTTTTGCCAAGTAGTGGAGCAGAAGGTCCCGTATGTCTATTATGAGTACAAGTGTGTACCGGACTACCGGATAGTGTACAAACCCATTTGTCGGCCGGTAATGCTTCCGCAGACCTACATGGTGGAAGCAACGCCGATGTGTCGCTAAGGCAACGTAGATAGAGCCAACTTGCCCGGGAAGAGGCTCCTGCGAACGGAGTTTCCTCCCGGTCCTCCTTTTCCGAACTCTCCGGTTGCAACGTAGATCGATATCTCCGTGTCGGCTGAAGTTGCGGGCCACCAGGCCCGGATACTGCATCTCTTTTCTGCGGAGAGACTCCAGATCCCCAGAGCTTCTGGCCGGCGCTTGAGATCACACAACCAGTGATTGACATGGGTCCACTTCTGGAAGATACTTAAGGCTTCTCGATCAAATCTTGGGGTAAATCCTGATGAAAACTGTCCTGGTTACGGGTGGTGCGGGCTTCATAGGCAGCCATTTGCTGGAAGCTCTCCTGTCACGCGGCGCGGCGGTTTTGTGTCTGGATAATTTCTTCACGGGCAGCAAAAAGAATATTGTGGCGTTTATGGGAAACCCCAATTTCGAGCTGATTCGGCATGACGTGGTGGAGCCGATACTACTGGAAGTGGACCAAGTATACCACCTTGCGTGTCCGGCATCGCCGGTCCATTATCAAAACAATCCCATCAAGACGCTGAAGACTTCGGTTCTGGGCACCTTGAACATGTTAGGACTTGCGAAACGTGTCAAGGCAAGGATACTCCTGTCTTCCACATCAGAGGTGTATGGTGACCCAGAGATCCACCCGCAGCCCGAGACATACAATGGAAATGTCAACCCGGTGGGACCAAGGGCCTGCTACGATGAAGGGAAACGGGCCGCTGAAACTTTGATGGTCGGTTATCGCGATTATAACCATGTGGATGTTGCCATTGCCCGCATTTTCAATACCTACGGGCCTCGGATGCTACCCAACGACGGACGTGTCGTGAGCAACTTCATATGTCAGGCACTGCGCGGCGAGGATTTGACTATGTATGGAGACGGGACGCAAACCCGTTCATTCTGTTATGTTTCCGACATGGTGGAGGGTCTTATCAGCCTTATGGAAAGCACGGAACAAGGTCCGATAAACCTTGGAAATCCCTATGAAGTGACTATCGATCAGCTAGCCCAAGCCGTCCTTAAACTTATCCCGAACACAGGTTCCGGCATAATCCATTTGCCACTTCCTAAAGATGATCCTGTACGTCGTAAACCGGATGTAGCCTTAGCCAGGAGCGTTCTTAAGTGGGACCCAAAAGTATCCCTGGACGATGGGCTTGCGGCTACGGTGGCTTACTTTCGACAAGAAGTAGAGTACCAGCATGAAGCTTAGTCATTCCGGAGGCCTCGGTATCAAGCGGGTCGCCCTGGTTCTGGTTGGAACTCTGCTTGGAATATTTTTCTTTTATTTGGCATTTCGAGATATCTCCTGGAACGACCTGATAGATGGTGTAAGGCAGATGCACACGATTTACCTTCTGCCATGCACGGCGATCATGCTTTTGATCCAATTTATCAGGGCACGCCGATTCGGTCTGATTCTCAGCCCATTTTGTCGCTTGTCGGCAAAAGATCTCTGGGACATGCTTAATATTTGGGCAGGCGCGACTATGATAATGCCCGCTCGGTTGGGAGAACTGGTAAGACCGTATCTCCTGCGCCGCCGCGGAGCCTCCTTTTCGTCGGGTCTCGGAGCCGTGATGGTGGAGAGATTTTTCGATCTCTCGGGCCTGCTTTTGCTCTTGGCGCTGGTCCTATGGACTACTCCTCAAGTTCCGTCAGGTTTTATGTTGCTCGGACGAGCTTTGTTGGTCATGTTGATTGCCGGTTACTTGATGGTATGGCTGATTCTTACCCGGAGGGAGCGTTTCAGGCGGGCCGTCAATAAAGTCACCTCCCTGCTTCCCACCAGCGCCGGGACATTTGTCCAGGGGATTGTTCTCCGCTTGATCGATGGATTCGGGATCATGGCCAGTGGAAAGCAGGTGCTTATCATCGGATTTTATTCGGTGTCAATCTGGGTCCTGTTCTCCTGCCTGACTTATTTGTTCCTATTGGCTTTCTCAGTCCGGGCCCCCTTCTTGGTCGCGGTCACTATAAATGTGTTCATTTGCTTCGGTGTGGCCCTCCCGTCGGCTCCCGGCTTTATCGGAACATTTCATGCAGCCGGCCGTTATGCTCTTGCGCTCTTCGGCGTCAAGGCCGTCGTGGCAATATCTTTTGCCACCGTGTATCACCTCTTCAGCCTTGTAATCTGTGTGGTCCTGGGGCTTGTCGCTCTCTCGACCGGCAATTTCCGTTTCCAGCAGGTGATGGCATCGAGCGTAGCTGAAGAGTTGGTTCCGAGTGAAGAGACGGAACTCGTAAGCTCAGGAGAATTCAACCAACACGGGTGAGCGGTCCCTTACCAACTTTCAAGTCAAAGAGTCGGAGCGCCTATTGTGAAGAACTGGGCCGACTTGGACAGAAAATACATTTGGCACCCTTTCACCCAGATGCTGGAGTGGCAGAGCATCGAACCTCTGGTAATCGAACGGGCCGAAGGTAACTACCTTATTGCAGTAGACGGCCGACGGTATCTGGATGGGATCTCTTCTTTGTGGGTTAACCTACACGGGCACCGGCGAAGAGAAATTGATGACGAGGTCTCCCGGCAACTGAGCAGAATGTCCCATTCCACCCTGCTCGGGCTGGCAAGCGTTCCATCGATAGAGCTCGCGGAGAAGCTTGTACGGATCACGCCGGACGGCCTAAATAAAGTATTCTATTCGGATTCCGGTTCCACGGCCGTCGAGGTGGCCCTCAAAATAGCCTTTCAGTACTGGCGGAATCTCGGATATGAACGGAAAAGGCTGTTTGCAACTCTCTCTGAAGGTTATCATGGAGACACCATCGGATCAGTCAGCCTGGGAGGAATCGATATTTTCCACAAGATCTTCCATCCATTGCTCTTTCAGACCCTGACGATCCCAACCCCGTTTCCTTATCGGCAACCCGACTTGAGTCCCGATTTGTGTCGTGAGAGGTCTCTGGATCACTTCCGAAAAATCGCGAAAGAGCAAGGAGAGGAAATCGCGGCTTTGGTGGTGGAACCACTCGTTCAGGGGGCGGCCGGGATGATCGTCCACCCCCCAGGCTTTCTGAAAGGTCTCGAAGAAATATGCCGAGATCACAAAATACTCCTGATTTGTGATGAAGTGGCCACAGGATTCGGCAGAACAGGCAAAATGTTCGCATGTGAACATGAGGGGGTTCATCCGGATATGATGACCCTGGCAAAGGGGCTTTCCGGAGGATACCTCCCGATCGCTGCCACCATGGTTACCGATGAAATCCATGCTGCATTCCTCGGAGAATATGCTGAAAACAAGACGTTTTTTCATGGCCACAGTTACACGGGGAACTGTTTGGCATGCGCCGCGGCTTGTGCCTGTCTGGATATTTTCGAGACTGACGGAGTCCTCGACGCGTGTCAGTCGAAGATAACCCTTCTCAAAGAAAGGCTCGCGGAAGAGATCAGCGATTTGAACCATGTTGGAGACGTGAGACAGTGCGGCTTCATGATCGGAATAGAACTGGTTGAGGATCGCCGCACAAGGAAGTCGTACGCGCCCGAACGACGAATGGGTGCGCAAGTTGCACAGCATATCAGACAGTACGGCATAATTTTGCGCCCTCTGGGGGACGTGGTGGTGATCATGCCGCCCCTGTCCGTCAAGTCGGATGAGATCGTAGACTTGGTCTCATTTACTGCGAAGAGCATCCGAGAGGTCTGCGAAAATAATAAATTGTAACGTAAGGAAGCATTTTCACACAGAACTTCTTGTGGTTACTGCTGAGAAATGTCAAAAATCTTCAATAAAAAGGGATTGTTTATCGCCGGCACTGACACGGGTGTCGGTAAAACCATACTTGCTGCAGGACTAGTTAGATTGGCCAGGAACAGGGGATTGCGAGCTGTGGCCGTAAAGCCTGTTGAGACAGGATGCGCGGTTCGAGAAGGGATGCTCTATCCGGAGGACGGCTCCTTTCTCCGTGAAGCTTCTGAAAGGGATCTCAGCTTGGATGAGTGCGTGCCTTTCCGGTTCTCGCTGCCTGCTTCTCCAGCCAGGGCGGCCGCGGCCATGGGCAGCGGATTATATATCTCGGACCTGAAGGAACACATCCTAGCCATAACGGAAAATGCGGACCTAACCGTGGTTGAGGCCGCAGGTGGCATTATGGTGCCCATTCAGGAAAACCTCATGATGCTGGACCTCATACAACTGCTTGGTTTTCCCATAGTGATTGCAGCCCGATCCAATCTCGGCACGATCAACCACACTCTGCTCACCCACAGTGCTCTTCGGCAGCGAGATTTGGAAACGGTGGGCATAGTGCTGTCATGCTGTTCACCAAACAGGGGTCCTGAGGAACAATTCACTCCGACTGATATTGCACGATTGATTCAAGGAATTCCGGTATTGGTGCTGCCATATATGTACCCCGAGATAAAGGCTGATTCACAGAGGATAGCGGAAATAATGGCTGCCGCGTGGCCGGAAGAAATTCCGAACCGGTGGCTCGGGTGTGGAGACTAAGAGTTGAAGCAAAAAGGGCCTCCACGGGTCTCTTCAAAGATATTATAGGATTTCCAACCGGTCCCAAAAGGAGAGATTGCTGTGACTCCAAATCCGCTGAAGGTCATATTCCACGATCTTTACCTGACTGATTATCCAACAGCCTCGGTGGAAACTCCGGACCGGGTCGTATCCATCATGGAAGTGCTGCGGAAAGCTTATCCCGTACTGGAGCCGTACGCTGCATCAGACGCGGAAATCCTTATGGTGCATACGGAATCTATTCTGAGGTCCGTCAAGATGGATCCCGGTCTTTACGCCGCGGCTGCCATGGCCGCGGGTGGAGCGCTCATGGCGGCTAAGTTGGCCCTCGAGGGACAGCCGACATTCGCAGCGGTCCGTCCGCCGGGACACCACGCAAGCCCGGGTAGTCATTGGGGCTTCTGCTTCTTCAACAACGTCGCGATTTCCATTGAAAAACTGATACGGACGGAGAAAATCTCCCAGGCACTTGTTCTGGACATAGATCTCCACTTCGGAGATGGGACGGACAGGTTCTTTTCCGGCAGGAAGGACGTAGTCGTAGCCAACATTCAGGACAATGAGCGGGGAGCGTTCCTCAAGAATGTGGAACTGGCCCTGAGCTCCAACGAGTATGACATCATTGTGATAAGCGCAGGCTTTGACCGGCATCAACAGGACTGGGGAGGCACTCTGAGGACCGAGGATTACTTCGCTATAGGCAGGAATGTTCGGGACTACGCGGGCGCCAAGTGCTACAGCAGATATTACGCAGTGCTGGAAGGCGGATACAATACCGACGTCCTTGGCGAAAATGCAATGGCCTTGTGCAGCGGAATGAACGTTGGGTGAATATGCCTGTGGGTTCTGGTAATTGTCGGGCTGCCTTCAGGGCTCAATATTCGGTTGCACCCCACGCATCTTTCCCTTGGAATCATACGCTACCGTCATGCGGCATCCGGCCGAAACAAGTACCGCATGCAATATGGAATGATGGAATGACTAAACCGAGATCAAGAAAGAGAGAATTCCGCCGAACTTGTCTTCCGGGTATTCCAATGTTCTAATTGCGAAACTTTAGCCCTTTTGCGACATCCGGGAAACAGTATCCATGACCTTCTGCAAGCCATACTTGTCGATCATGGATCCCAGTCCTATCTCTATGTCATCCAGCTTCACTTCTTCTTCTACTTCCTCTTCCCTTTCTTCGTAGGTCAGGACATCATTGAGGCACCTCTGAACGCACATCGGATTTTCCAGCGGTGGATCGTCTTCACACATATCGCATTTTAGAGGGAGACCGGAATCGGGTTCTTTGAAAAGGTCCCTGGACGGGCAGGAAGCCCTGCAGAAATCGCACTCCCCGTATTCCTTGCCGTCAATCACATATTTGTCTCTGCCCATGCATTCGGCCGGCGCATACTCACCCGCGAATATCGGAAGCCATATATCTTTCAGCCGGTCCCAGACTACCTGAATACGAGCCCTCGCGGGATTATTGCTGCTGTATCTCGGCGCGGCGTGAAACGCGGAGCAGACGATCTCACACGCGCGGCAGCCGTTACATTTATCGGCATCAACCTTGATGGTCTTAATCTTCTTTTTTATTTTCGCCATTTTTTAAGATCCCTCTCTTTTCTAAGTCTTCCGCAACATAACCCAGATCCAATTCCACCAATCTTTCTTTCGTTGGAATACCGTCCATATTCCATCCCTTGAATTTGTAATATGTAGATAACAGTTCCTCTTCGAGTTCGGGGAATCTCCTTTTCCAATGGTCTTCCGGCGGCTTTTCATCAGCCCGCGTCATGCCTCTTCTGTTATTTAATGCCCTGTGCAGATTCCGACTCCTGTTGGCTATTTTCTTTAATCCCGCTCTATCGATGTCCATACCGGTGGCGGCCGAGATGAGTTGCGGATAATTGTTTATATGATAGGGGGGCTTCAGGCAAAATGATGCCATGCCGGCGCACAATCCCAGGGCGTCATCAATGTTGTGCAGCATCTCCATCCAATCAACAATTTCACTGCACATTTGCGGAGTCGGGAAATACGGTATCGCCTTGTCTCCTCGTGGTTCCCACTCCAGCAACCATTGCTTCCAACTTTCATCAGGGAGCTGTGGCCAGTCCTTTACAAACGCTTCCCTCTGCTCCATCGTGGGGAAAGCGGCCTGCGGCCAATTCCCTTCAATTTGGGTAATGCTTATCTTTTCGTTGGTAGAGTACATGAGGAAATAGATAGGATCCAGCATTCCCAGCTTGAGAGGCAACTGCTCGTGTTTCTTTATTGTATTGTGGTCAAATTTCTCCGCGCCGTTGCCGATCTTTCGGGCCGCACGATAAACGCCGTCAGCCAGAATATCGCCAATGCCTTCCCGGTAGGCCACTCTGTCAAGTAACCAGAAGAACCTCCCCTGTTTATCGGACGGACATCCTTCGAAGTCCTTGTCGGTCAGAATGCCGGCTTCATAAAGCTCAACAGCGAATGCCAAGATTTGCGGGGTCGAGAATGAATCCACTCCATACTCCTGGGCACGCTGAAGGATCCTAAAATTAAAGGCCAAGTCATCTACATAGGCCGCCATACAGTAAGTAAGTTTTCCGAAGCATTTCATCATGAATCTTGGAAGATCCATGTAGGAAATCAGTGCCCCACATTGCTGCGGACAATTAAAACAACTGATTAGCCGCCTCACCGCGGCTAATTGAGTCGTGGTCCAGTTCGTAGCGTTGTCTTCGCTCCAGAAGTCTCTTCTCCGAGTGCGAGCATTACCCCACATGAAGTTCTCGGTATGCCACTTCTCATCAGTGTGCTTCATCTCCTGAGGCGATCCGATCCCGGATAAAATAGTCATGACGTCCGGAATGGGATTTGTGTTTCGGAATTTTATATATTCCTGCACACCTTCTATTAGCTCCATGAATTCAGCCCCGCGGGCAAGATAGACGTCTTTCGTTCCTCGAACAGCGACCGCCTTTATTTTCTTGTCTCCCATCACCGCGCCTCCGCCGAGCCTGGCGGCGCTGGACCTGCTCTGCTCGATGGAAGCCGTGAAGACTCGATTTTCACCGGCCGGGCCGATAGCAGCCACCTGTGCCCTCGGCTGATTCAGCTCCTCTCTTATAAGGTCTTGAGTTTCAAGAGCGCCCTTGCCTTTCAAATGAGAGGCATCACGGATTTCCACTTTGTCATTGTTGATCCATATATAAACCCAGTCGTGGGACTTGTTGCGAAAGATCACTTTGTCATAACCGGCATATTTCAATTCCGCGGACCAGAATCCCCCCATCATCGGGTATGCCAGCAAGTCCGATTCAGGAGAATAGAAGGTGATGACGGTACGGTTTGCGCTAAAAGCCGGAGTGCCGTTAAAAACACCGGTGCTGAATATTAGTAGATTTTCATCATCAAATGCTTGGGTCTCCGCGGGAACCCTATCCCAGTGTAGCTTGACGCTGGTACCTAATCCCCCAAGGTGAAGTTCCATTAATCTCGGATCGGTTTCTACGCGTTCAATGTTTCCTGTCGCTAAATCGATTTCCAAATTATATCCTGTCTCCGCGTACCTCATCTTGTTTGCTCCTTACGGTCGATTTGTCTCGCTTCCCTTGTGGGTTGCATATACGTTTTGTTCACTATGGTGAAAGATTGTTGTCGGGGCTGATCTAGGGGAGTTTGTGTCATCCCCGACATAATCCTTCACAATAAAGTGCGCAATTTCTCACCGTTACCTGTTCGATTCTTGGATCACCAGACTGTGACGCGTGTGAAAGAATCCTTTATGTCTCTCTTGACATATCCGGTCAAAATTGTCAAGGTGGTAACATTGGCTTGGCCGGGCGACGGTTCATGGGCCGCTTCTTATGGAGTATGGCAGCGCCCTTGGCGCCCCGACACCGGATCCCCGTGTTTGGACTAAGCGGAATTACTTCCTGAAACTGTCTTAGCTCCCGGTCGCGATGGAAGAGGCCAACTTTCAGGAAACAAGGCATGCTCCGTAGTAAATTTTTGGGGACCGATTTCTGTGGACTGAACAACTTCGTGCCGCTCGGGCCGAATTACCTTTTGCTTTGTAACTACGCCGGGAGGTATATTTGCACCGGACAAATACGGGAGTTCGGAGTGATCACGAGAATCAGGAATAATCTCTGGCAAGTGGGCGGAAGGGGACTCACTGATCCCGCGGACGCCGCTGTCTACCTCGTACGCTTCGGTGATAAAGCAGCCCTTATTGATGCCGGAACCGGGCGAGATCGGCCGCAATTGAGAAAAAACATTGCCGAATGCCTGGAACCGAACGTTCAACTCGAATACCTTCTGCTGACTCACTGTCACTTCGATCATACCGGCGGGGCCCAGGCTGTGCGAGACGAATATGGCTGCAAAATCGTGGCTCATGAGCTGGATGCGGTTTATCTCGAATCAGGCGACAATCGGGTAACCGGTGCGGTCTTGTATGGAGCACGCCTCGAACCGTTCGCCATCGATATCAAATTGCGAGGCCAGGAGTCGACCCTTGCCATCGGTAACGGTATTGTGACGGCCATTCACTGCCCAGGTCACTCTCCAGGCTCGGTCGTGTATACTGCAGACATTGACGGCGAGCTTGTCCTTTTCGGGCAAGACATTCACGGTCCGATCCATTCGGAATTTCTATCCGATGAGAAACAGTACTTGGCTTCGTTGGCAAGACTCGTGGACTTGAACGCAGATCTTCTTCTCGAAGGCCATTTCGGCATATTCGAGACAAAACAAGAGGTGCGAGAATTTATTGAGTATTGGGGATCGTCGCGGGGTAACTC
>DATJPW010000156.1:0-7128 GCA_035506215.1 Desulfomonilaceae bacterium | reverse complement strand
CCTCAAGGGAATCGCGCCGGAAGCCGCACTGCCACCGGCCGAGCCGCAGAACGGTTTCAGCCGGGAAGAGGCGATTGTGGAGGCAAAACGCTGCCTCCACTGCGAATGCCTGGAGTGCGTGAAAGTATGCGAATACCTTGCCCACTATAAATCGTATCCGAAGCGCTACATTCGCGAACTTTACAATAATTATTGCATTGTTTTAGGCAATCACCTGGCCAACCGGATGATGAACTCATGCGCCCTGTGCGGACTATGTGGGGCGGTTTGCCCGGAGAAGCTCAATATGGGCGAAGACTGCCTGGAAGCGCGGCAGGGTATGGTGGAGAAGGGGAAGATGCCCTCTTCGGTGCACGAGTTTGCGCTTCGGGATATGGCATTCAGCACCAGTGAGCACTTCTTGCTCGCGCGCCATCAGCCCGGCCATGAGACCAGCAGTCATGTCTTTTTTCCCGGCTGTCAATTGAGCGCATCTTCCCCCGGCCAGGTCTTCCAAATATATCAACATTTACGGCAAAGCATGGAAGGCGGGGTTGGACTGATCCTGGGCTGTTGCGGTGCTCCCGCCGAGTGGGCCGGACGAAAGCAGATTTTCGGCGACACCGTCGAACTGCTTCGCCGGCAATGGGAGCAGTTGGGGTCCCCTACAGTCATTGCCGCCTGTTCGAGTTGTTACCGGATATTCAAGGATCATGAGCCAGCCATGCCGGTAGAATCGCTGTGGACGGTGCTCGACCGGGTCGGGCTGCTGCCGTCGGCCGTCCCGGCAAACTCTGCGCTGGTTACCATTCACGATCCCTGCACGACCAGGTACGAAAATGGCATTCAGGACACGGTTCGCCGCCTGCTGGGCAAGCTCGGAGTGCAGGTCTCGGAGCTGAAAGACAGTCGCAGTCTCACGACTTGTTGCGGCTACGGCGGCCATATGGCGTTCGCCAATCCCGAGGTGGCGGACAAGGTCGTTAACCGCCGGATTCACGACAGCGGGGCCGACTATTTGGCGTATTGCGCAATGTGCCGGGACAACTTTGCAGCCCATGGAAAGCGCACGCTCCATCTGTTGGATCTGATCTGCCCGAGCGGCAGCGGCGATCCAGCCGAGCGCAGAGGACCGGGCTACTCGCAGCGCCACGAAAACCGCGCGAAACTGAAGAACAGAATGCTGAAAGAGCTATGGGGTGAGAGCGTGGCTGAAAAAGAGCGATATAAGACGGTAAGGCTGCGTATTTCGTCTGATGTGCAGGAGCTCCTGAACAAGAGGTTAATCCTCGAAGAGGACCTCTGCGCCGTAATTCATTTTGCAGAAACGAGCAACACCAAGTTGTTGAATCGCCAGACCGGCCACTTCACGGCCCATCATAAACCGGCGGCCGTCACTTATTGGATAGAATATTCCCGAGATGGCGACGAGTTTGTTGTTCATAACGCGTATAGTCATCGCATGGAAGTCAAAGAGGGAGCACAGTCGTGAGTCAGGAAAATACTGAATCCGCCCTAGTTTCTCTGATCTGCTTCCAATGCGACCTCCCATTGGAAATGGCGAAGGTGAACGTTGCCTATCTAGGCAGCATGTTCCCTGTCGATTTGCTTCGGTGTCCCAAATGCGGGCAAACTTTCATTCCCGAAGAGCTTGCGTTGGGCAAGATGGCCGAAGTCGAGAAGATTCTCGAGGATAAATAGCGTGATTGAAACCATCGCCGTGGGCGTGGGTGCTACCGATTGTATGAGGCCGGGTGGCCTTGCATTGACTAAAATAGCCCTTTCCAGGTGTGCCTTTCCACCCGGCGCCCGGCTCCTGGATATCGGGTGCGGCGCCGCTTACACCCTGGAACACCTTATCGGTTGGGACTTTAACGCCCTCGGGATTGACCCTTCTCTTGCGGCTCTCAGGCAGGGAATCGAAAAAAACAGATCAATGCCGTTGTTATCAGCTGTCGGAGAAGACTTGCCTCTTGCGCCTTCTACGTTTGACGGCGTTCTCGCGGAATGTGTGCTCTCGATCACTCGGGATAGAGACAGAGTCCTGGGCGAATGTCGTCGTGTCTTGAAAGCCAATGGTCGAATCATTTTGAGCGATCTCTACGCAACCAATCCAGGTGGAATGAATGCGGTCCACAGTCTGCCCCCAAGCGGCTGTCTTGCTCACATACTAACCAGAGATGAATTGCTTGATAAACTCAATGATCACGGCTTCCAGCCAAGCTTTTGGGAGGATCGCTCTCATGCATTGAGGGCATTTGTCGCACAGCTCGTATTTTCTTATGGTTCTGCTGAAAAGTTCTGGTGCCGGATTGCTCAAGGCAATGGAGATCCAGCCAACTCCCAAAAACTAAAGGAGGTCATCACCCGGGTCAAACCCGGTTATTTTTTGCTTGTTGCGCAGAAAACCGAGCGTTGATGATGAACTGAATTGACGAGGAGAGACTCTCGTGAACGATGAAATGCTGCGGATGATCACGTTGGCAGGCCAGGGATTCTATTGCAGCCAGATCTTGCTTTTCATGGGTCTGGAAGCTCAAGGAAAGAGTAACCCGGATTTGATTCGAGCCATGTCTGCCCTCGCAGGGGGATTGGGTTTCACTGGCGACACCTGCGGAGCCCTGACGGGTGGTGCCTGTTTGCTGGGGTTGTATGCCGGAAGAGGGTTGCCCGAAGAACAGGAAGACGAAAAGCTGAATTTGATGATAAGCGAGCTCGTTGATTGGTTTACAGAGACGTTTGGGACTCTACATGGCGGCATTCGGTGTGAAACCATATTGGGAGAGGATCCGCATAGTCGTACTACCAAATGTCCTAGCCTGGTATTTGGGACCTACGAAAAGGCGAAGGCATTACTGGTACAATATGGGTTTGACCTTTCCGGTGGCAAATGATGAAAGATCAGGTTGTCCTGTCTCAAACCGATAGCGTTTGCCCGGAGTGCCTGGCCTGCATACCCGCTATCCGGGTCGCTAGGGGCGATGACGTCATCCTCAAGAAAAAGTGCCCGAAACACGGGGAATTCGAGGCGGTCATCTGGCGCGGAATTCCTTCCTATGCTTCCTGGAGCAGGCCGAAGCCCTCGTCCCACCCCCGGATGCCTCTGACCACGGTGGATAGAGGGTGCCCTTGGGACTGCGGCCTTTGCCCTGACCATCGCCAGCAGACGTGCTGTGTTTTGATTGAAGTGACTCAGCGATGCGACTTGAAATGCAAGGTTTGTTTCGCCGATGCCGGAAAAAGTGACAGAGAAGGCCCAGATCTTAGTGAAATCCAACGAATGTTCGAGACACTTCTGGCCGCTGGAGGTCCTTACAATATCCAGCTCTCGGGAGGGGAGCCGACGCTTCGGGATGATTTACCCGAGATCGTAGCACTCGGACGTTCACTTGGATTTGACTTTATTCAGGTGAATACCAACGGCCTGCGCATGGCCAGGGAGCCGGCTTACGTTAATGAGCTCAAGGATGCCGGTCTGTCATGTGTTTTTCTCCAGTTTGACGGCCTGGACGACGAGATCTGCAAAAGACTCAGGGGACGCGCTCTATTCAGGGAGAAGGAACAGGCGATAGCTCATTGCATGGGATACGAGCTGGGGGTTATCCTGGTTCCGACCCTGGTTCCCGATGTCAATATCCACCAGATCGGAGCGATCATCGAATATGCCCTCGGGCACCTCCCCGGGGTTAGGGGAGTGCATTTTCAACCCGTAAGCTATTTCGGAAGGTATCCGGCGGAACGACCTCAAAATGGTGATCGCATTACCCTTCCCGAAATCATCGTCCAGATCGAAAAACAGACGAATGGCAAAATCAAGACAGAGTCCTTCAGCCCGCCCGCAGCAGAGAACTGCTATTGCTCATTTCATGGCAACTTTGTACTGATGCCAAACGGAGAACTCAAACCCTGGACCAAGCCCGACTCGGGGAGTTCCTGCTGCCGGGGTGAAGAGGCCGGGCTGGGAGTCTCAAGGGCACAAGACTTTCAGAAACGGTTCTGGGCTCCACCCCAAAGCCCCTGCTGTTCGTCAGAACAAGGCCTCAGTCTCGGGGGATGGGACCTGTTCCTGGAACGAGTGCACACCCATTCGTTCTGCCTTTCGGGCATGGCGTTTCAAGACGCATGGAACCTTGATCTACAGCGCCTCAAGGAGTGTCACCTGCACGTTCTGCACCCCGATGGCCGGATCATCCCCTTTTGCGCTTTCAATCTTACCGACAGTGGGGGCCGTCCGATTTATCGAAATAGCTAAAAGTGGGCTCTCAGGGGCGAAGAAGGAACATCTCCACGCTTTTAGGAAATACCTGTATAAGGGTTGGCTATCACATGCGAGAGGGGGATCTCCTCGTTACCCTTCGTGAGCGACTCCCTGGGCCATTATACGGCAGTGGCAAAAGAGCGATTATCGACAACAGAAGCCAAGGAGCGGCATCGTGGTCATTTTTGAGAATATTGTGAAGCTTTTGCGTGAGGGTGAAAGTTTTGTCCTGGCAACGATTTTAAGGCGATGCGGGTCGGCTCCGCGGGATGTGGGATCGCGTATGATCATCCGATCGGACGGCACTATTATCGGCACCATCGGAGGGGGCATCCTCGAAGCTACGGTGCAGAAACTGGGTAAAGAGCTTTTTTCGTCCCGCAAGACCCTGGTGAGAACCTTTACCCTCAACCGTGAGGGTCCCGCTCCCATCGGGATGATTTGCGGTGGGGATGTGAATTTTCTCCTGCACTTCGAAGAGGCATCCCAGCCTGCGCGGCTACACTACTACGAAAAGCTCCTGACGGCACTGAATTCAAAAAAGCGGGCGTGGATGATCATGAGGCTCCCCGACAAGGAAGTGAGCGACACGCCTCCCGGTCTCCATCTTTATAAAGACGGCGATGCTTGTGTTGAGGGTCATGGGCTGCCGTCCCCAAAGGAATTTCTAGTGGAAGCCAGTGCGACCCAGCCCATGGTCCTCGAGTTTCAAGGGGAGCGATTCTTTGTGGAACCCCTCTGCTTCGAAGGCACCGTCTACATCTTCGGGGCCGGGCATATAGGTCAGAAGCTTGCGCACCTGACGAAGTTTGTCGGACTTCGCACGGTGGTCATGGATGACCGGGTAGAATTTGCCAATAGGGAACTGCTCGGTTCAGCCGATGAGGTCGTGGTGCTGAAGTCCTTTGACGAGGCCACAAAGGACCTCGATATTGATGAAGAGAGCTACCTGGTGATCGTGACCCGCGGACATGTTCACGATAAAACGGTCCTCGCTCAGGCCCTGCAAACCCGGGCCCGCTATATCGGCATGATCGGCAGCAAGAAGAAGCGGGATGCTACTTATGAAGCTCTCTCAAAAGAGGGTTTCACGCTTCAGGACTTTTTTCGGGTTCACTCTCCTATTGGTTTGAACATTGGGGCGGAAACCCCGGAAGAGATTGCCGTTTGCATTGTGGCAGAACTGATCCAGGTTAGGGCCGAGAGGATTCAATGAGAGCTAGAGAAAAAGTATTTGCAGAGACTCGTGATCTACGAAGAAAGTCGAGGGTGTCTCATCGAATCTCATCTGAGAGAGAACGGTCAGGAGATCATCGAGCATCTTGTCTGTTCAGGTTGAGCAGGTCGCCGAGGGAATCATTGAAAAGGGCGGCCGTTGCCTTTTCGATCCACCGCTGAATGTTATCAAGGTCCTCGATGATCGACTCTGCCAACGATGTAAGACACGGCCTGCCGCTGGCGGCTCCATCTCTGGGAGAACCTTAGGCAGTGTATCCCGAGACTAAATTCCTATTCTTTCATCTTTCCCTGTTTGGTAACGAGAAATAGAAGATGGCTCCTTTGCCAATCTCACCTTCCGCCCAGACCCGGCCTCCGTGTCTTGAAATGATCCGATGGACAATGGCGAGGCCTACCCCGGTACCCTCGAACTCATCTGCAGAGTGCAGCCGCTGGAATACCCCAAATAGTTTGTGGTAATAGGCCATGTCAAATCCTGCACCGTTATCCTTGATGGAGTAAATCTTTTCGTTTCCGCTCTCATAACCGCAAACATCAATGACCCCAATGTCCTTTTCCCGTGTGAATTTGATCGCGTTTCCAATCAAGTTAATGAAAACCTGCCGCAAAAGGATTTCATCACCTGATGCGGAAGGCATGTCGTTGATGGATATGCGTAGAGTCCTGTCCGGGTTCATGGATTTCAATTCTTCGGAGATCTGACAGGCAAGATTCGACATTTCAAGCGGCCGGACCTGCATGGCGGTGCGTCCCAGACGGGAAAGGGCAAGAAGGTCTTCAATCAGCTGGCCCATTTTAGCGGTATTGGATCGGACTGACCCCAGGAGGCTAACCGCTTCTTCATCGAGGTGCGGACCGTAATCTTCCAGCAAGATTTGGGAGAACCCCTCAATCCTCCTCAGGGGCGCAAGCAGGTCATGGGAAACCGAATAACTGAAGCTCTCCAACTCCTTGTTCGCAGCCTCAAGAGACTGGTTGGCCTCGGAAAGCTCTTTCGTCCTTTTCTCGACGCGCACCTCCAGGTCCGCCAGCACTTTTTCAAGCGCTTCCTCCGCACGCTTGCGGTCGGTGATATCCATCGTGGTACCCACGAGTTTAACGACATCCCCCACTTCATTCAGGACAGGGTGCCGGATCACCTGAACATGCTTGGCCGTTCCGCTGGGCAGCACGATCCTGAACTCGTCTAAAGTATCATCTTTTTCGCAAATCGACTTCTGAAAGCTTTCCTCCTCCCTGTTCCGATCCTCTGGGTGGATTCGCCGATAAACTGCTTCCCTGGTTGGTAATCCCTCCTGCGGATCGAATTCATAAATCAGGAATGTTTCCTCGGACCAGTAGTCATACTTGCCGCTGGCAACGTGCAAAGCCCAGCTGCCGGTGTGGCTCAGCCTTTGCGCTTCCGCCAGGTAGGCTTCGCTGCGCTGGAGACCGTCGCGCGAGATTTGCAGCCGGTCATAAGCTAGGGCCTTATCAAGCACCAAAGATATCTGAGTGCCGATTTGCGATAATAGTTCGGCGTCCGCCTCGCTGAAAGCATTTGCCTTTTGACTGGCTATGTTGAACAGGCCGAAAGGGCCGTCGGCACCCGCCAGGGGTACAGAGACGGCTGAAAGGACCGATTCAGCTCGATCCGCCTCGCGGAGGGCCTG
>DATJPW010000155.1:0-19491 GCA_035506215.1 Desulfomonilaceae bacterium | reverse complement strand
CCGAGGGGGTCGCAGTGAAATGGCCGTGGCGACTGTTTACTAAAAACACAGGGCTCTGCAAAATCGTAAGATGACGTATAGGGCCTGACGCCTGCCCGGTGCCGGAAGGTTAAGGGGAGCTGTTAGCGCAAGCGAAGCGGTGAACCGAAGCCCCGGTAAACGGCGGCCGTAACTATAACGGTCCTAAGGTAGCGAAATTCCTTGTCGGGTAAGTTCCGACCTGCACGAATGGCGTAACGATTGCGGCGGTGTCTCAACGGTGGCCTCGGCGAAATTGAAGTGGCGGTGAAGATACCGCCTACCCGTGGAAAGACGGAAAGACCCCGTGGACCTTTACTACAACTTGACAGTGTATTTTGGGGTGTTTTGTGTAGGATAGGTGGGAGGCGTTGAAGCCGGGACGCTAGTTTCGGTGGAGCCATCCTTGAAATACCACCCTGGATACAACGGGATACTAACTCCGGCCCGTTAGCCGGGTCGAGGACACTGTCTGGTGGGTAGTTTGACTGGGGCGGTCGCCTCCTAAAGAGTAACGGAGGCGCGCGAAGGTTCCCTCAGGCTGATTGGAAACCAGCCGTAGAGTGTAAGGGCATAAGGGAGCTTGACTGCGAGAGAGACATCTCGAGCAGGTGGGAAACCAGGTCTTAGTGATCCGGTGGTTCCGTGTGGAAGGGCCATCGCTCAACGGATAAAAGGTACCCCGGGGATAACAGGCTGATCTCCCCCAAGAGTTCACATCGACGGGGAGGTTTGGCACCTCGATGTCGGCCCATCGCATCCTGGGGCTGAAGTCGGTCCCAAGGGTTTGGCTGTTCGCCAATTAAAGCGGTACGCGAGCTGGGTTTAGAACGTCGTGAGACAGTTCGGTCCCTATCTTCCACGGGCGCAGGATATCTGAGAGGCGCTGTCCCTAGTACGAGAGGACCGGGATGGACGGACCCCTGGTGTTCCGGTTGTCGCGCCAGCGGCACAGCCGGGTAGCTACGTCCGGATCGGATAACCGCTGAAAGCATCTAAGCGGGAAACCGACCTCAAGATTAGATATCCCGGGCTTCGGCCCCTGAAGACCCCTCGGAGATGACGAGGTTGATAGGCCGGGTGTGGAAGTGTGGCAACACATGGAGCTTACCGGTACTAATAGGTCGTGAGGCTTGATTCCCAAAAATGACGTCCTCGATCTCCTATTTGGTTGATATAACCCGGGACCTCGGTCCCGGGCCGCACTTATAGATAGATTGGATTTCCCGGCGACTATAGCGGAGGGGAAACACCTGTTCCCATTCCGAACACAGCAGTTAAGCCCTCCAGCGCTGATGGTACTGCGTGGGTGACCGCGTGGGAGAGTAAGTCGTTGCCGGGATAAAAATAAACCCCTGTTCCACGCGGAACGGGGGTTTTTATTGCTGACTGCCCGAAAAACTTCACACGTATCCTCGGGAGATGAGACAATATTAACGTTGCGAATTGATAAACAAGCATTTGAGGACACCTATGACTATTAATCATTTCGCCCCGGGAGATGATGTCGAGGCATGGTGCACTCGGTGTCGGAGGAATTTGAACCACCGGGTCATAGCCGTGCTTGGAAACGACATTCAGAAGGTCCATTGCCTCACTTGTGGAGGTGACCACAAATATTATTCCCCGAAAGACAAGGACCGGAAGACGCCTAAGGTTCGTCCAACCCTCAAGGAACACAAGCCCATCGATAGAAACACGGCCAAAGCTGAAAGCGAATGGGCAACTTTCATGAAAGAAATTGCCCCCGACACTAATCCTCGGCCTTATCTGACTTCCGAATCCTACTCCAGGACGGAGTTCATAAATCACCCTGTCCTTGGTGTCGGGAGGGTCTTGGATATCGTTGGTCTGGAAAAAATGGAGGTCATTTTTAAAGAAGGTCGTAAGATCTTAATCTGCAATCGACGCAAGTCATAGACAGTAACTGTAAGGCCGAATTCCGCGAGACGATCTGTCATCGGACATTCTGATGCCTGACAAAACCGTTGCCGAGTTTGGTTCATAATGGTCGTGGGCGTCGCCCGGCAACAAGAGAGTCAGGAATTAGTTCAGGAGGCAACTTTGAGAAGCGACGTGATGAAAACAGGCCTCAGCCGGGCGCCGTCTCGGGCCCTCCTCAAGGCAATGGGTATTACTGATGAAGAGATGGAACGCCCGCTCATCGGCATTGCCAACTCCGCCAATGAGCTTGTTCCCGGCCACATCCATTTAGACAGAATTGTCGATTCCATAAAGGCCGGAATAAGAATGGCCGGCGGAACTCCACTCGAGTTTTCTACCATAGGAGTATGTGACGGCTTGGCCATGGGGCATGCCGGCATGAACTATTCTTTGGCCAGCCGCGAACTCATAGCTGATTCCGTGGAAATCATGGCTATGGCTCATCCTTTTGACGGCCTGGTGCTGGTGCCCAATTGTGACAAGGTTGTTCCAGGAATGTTGATGGCAGCATTGAGATTGAACATACCCGCAATCGTGGTGAGTGGCGGCCCCATGATGACCGGTCGATTCAAGGGAGCCAAAGCCGACGTCATTACTGTATTTGAGGCTGTCGGCAGAGTCAAAGCCGAGACAATGAGCATGGAAGAACTTGCCGAACTGGAAGAACGCGCCTGTCCGGGCTGCGGATCTTGCGCGGGCATGTTCACGGCCAATTCCATGAACTGTCTCACCGAAGCTTTGGGGCTTGGCCTTCCCGGGAATGGCACGATTCCCGCGGTCGAAGCTGCACGTGATCGGCTCGCAAAAAGAGCGGGCATGAAAGTCATGGAGCTTGTGGCCGCCGATTTGCGCCCAAGATGGATTGCAACCATGCCTGCCTTTCGGAACGCTATAGCAGTAGATATGGCGCTGGGTTGCTCGACCAACACGGTCCTGCACGTTCCAGCCATTGCAGCGGAGGCCGGAATCAGCATTGATTTGGACCTATTTGATGAAATTAGCTCTCGGACACCTCACATCTGTTCGCTGTCACCGGCCGGCCCAAACCATCTGGAAGACCTGGATCGCGCCGGCGGAGTTCAGGCGGTCCTCAAAGAACTGGTGGAAGGCGGACTGGCCGATCCCGAAGTGCTTACCGTTACCGGGAAAAAACTGGGCCACAATCTTGCAACCGTACGTATTTTGGACCAAGAAGTCATCCACAGCCTCGATAATCCGCACAGCCCGGTTGGCGGCATCGCGATACTCAGAGGCAGCCTTGCGCCGGATGGGGCCGTGGTGAAACAGTCCGCTGTAGACAAGAAGATGTTGAAAAATGCAGGAACAGCCCGTGTTTTCGATTCAGAAGAAGAAGCCGTTGAGGCCATACTTGGATCAAAGATAAATTCCGGAGATGTCGTGGTTATCCGATATGAAGGACCTCGTGGAGGGCCGGGAATGCGGGAGATGCTGAATCCGACTTCAGCCCTGGTGGGCATGGGATTGGATCGTTCGGTAGCGTTAATCACGGACGGACGCTTCAGTGGAGGAACACGCGGCTCGGCTATCGGCCACGTTTCACCTGAGGCCGCTCATGGCGGCCCCATAGCTTTGGTGGAAGATGGCGACGAAATCCTGATAGATATTCCTGCCAAAAGAGTGGACCTCAAGGTTTCTCAAAAGGAGCTTGATCGGCGCCGCGGCGCTTGGAAAGCCCCAAGCCCGAAGATAACGGAAGGTTATCTGGTCAGATACGCGAAAATGGTGAGCTCTGCAGCTCAAGGAGCAGTCCTGGTTGCCGATACGAGCCAGTGACGGTGAGAATTGTGGGAAAGAAAATCTTTCCCGAAAGCGAATATCCAGGGAGGATACTCTTTTGCAAAAGAGTTTCCGCCCTGGAACCCTCTTTCAGAAAACTCCCATTTGCTTGCGATGAAATAAGGTACTGGCGAGACCTTCACTTTACCGCACACGAGCATAACGCTCGATCAGTAGGGGCGCACGGCGATGCGCCTAAGCCGATCTCTTGTTGCTTAGCAAAAATGAACCCTTTTCAAGCGGATAATGTCGCTCTGAATCTTGCCGGACTCGATGAATACGGCGCTTTTATGGCTTTTTCGCTGCGTGGTGGAGGGGTCTCTCCTCCGCCCTTTGATTCCCTCAACTTCTCCGCTGAAGAGGGGGATTCGATTAGGAATGTTGAACGGAATTTTCAAAGCTTCGGTAAAACCCTTGGGATCAATCCAGACCGAATTGTTACCTGCCGGCAAATTCACGGGGATCAAATCGTCGTTGTAGAATCCATGCCCGTCGGGTTGCCGGAGGCGGATGCGGTGGTAACTGCCACGCCGGGATTCTATCCTGCGGTCAAGACGGCAGACTGCGTGCCCATTTTGCTCGTTGATCCGGTGCGCCGAGTCGCGGCCGCCGTGCACGTTGGGTGGCGCGGTCTTGTCAAGAGGATCGCCCGAAAGGTAACGCGGCTCATGAGCGACAGATTCATGAGTAATCCGCCGGATCTCATAGCCTCTTTGGGTCCTTCCATTGGAAAATGCTGCTATGAAGTGGATGACCGGGTGTTAAAGCCATTCCGAGAAGAATTTCCGGGAGCCGAACAATTCATAATCACGAATGAATTGCCGAACAGATCCGGAAACCGAACCTTTCTGGACCTTACAGCGGCTAGCCGTTTTGAGCTGATTTCCCAGGGCATTTGCGAGGAGAACATCCACACTGTAGATCTTTGCACCTCATGCCGACCGGACCTGTTTTTCTCTCACAGAAGAGACGGAGCCAAAACAGGTCGTCACGTTGCAGTCACAGGATTCAACTCCTGAATTCAACTCAAACGGGGGGACTTTTCTATGCTGAATTTCATGACGGGCGATGAAATAGTTGATCGGACCGCGAAAATGATATCAGCAAAGAAACAGCAGGCTGCATTTTCGCTCGACCTCACCGTAAGGGAAATTTACAGAGTAAATCGTGGTGGAGCGCTTGATTTTGGTGGCAGTGAATTCCAGGAGGCCTCCGCCACGTTGCTAAAACCCGAAAAGAAGTCGCCAAAAGAGCCGTATGGCTGGTGGAGGCTCGGACCCGGCGTCTATCTGATGAAATTCAATGAGAAGATTGATTTGCAAAATCAGGGCCTTGTTATTGTTCTGCCTCATAGCAGATTACTTGCCTCGGGAGCATCGCATTCTCCGGTGACGGTAGAAGTTCTCGACGAAGACGTGCAGGTCCCCATCAGCATAGGCCTGGAGGGATTGTCCATTAAGGAAAACGCCCGAGTGTCCAAAGCGATGGTGCTGGCGGCTGGAGCGGACGATTGATTGGGCACCAGTAACTTGGCGTTTAGAGCAATTGCCAAAAATTTTGTCCGATTCGAGGGAGCCTTGCACCGTCATTCCGGCCTACGCCGGGGTGACGGGTCACAACAAGGCCATTATTCTTGACATTTGCTATATGTGGCAATCTTGTCCTGTAGTCCTGTAGGGGCGGACGGCGTCCGCCCTCATTTTGGGCGCATGGTCATGCGCCCCTACCGGAGATTGCTTCGCTCGCTGGCGATGACATGCAAGAGACGCCAGGTCCTACTAATTTCTTTCATTGGAATGTATTGGATTACTTCAAGATTTCCACAACCGGCACGACAGGTACTCACAATGCCCCAAGATTCTTCTCGTAAACAGCTAGATCGTTCTTGGAAAATAGAACAAAAATCGCTTCTTTTATTTCCGGGAACCTCTTGAGCTGGGCGAGTGTGGTGGTCAGGGCAATCTTGGAAGCTTCTCCAATAGGATAACCGTAAGCGCCGGTACTGATTGAAGGAAAGGCTATGGACTTGAGGTTGTTCTCGCGGGCGACTTCAAAACACCTGGTGTAGCATTTCTTAAGAAGCTCGGGCTCTCCGGATCTTCCTCCTCGATAAATGGGGCCGACGGTGTGTATTACATGTCGTGCCTTAAGACGATAACCACCAGTAATTTTGGCGTCACCAGTTGCGCATCCTCCAAGGCCTCGACACTCGGCCAAGAGATCAGGTCCTGCTGCACGATGGATCGCTCCATCAACCCCTCCCCCTCCGAGGAGTGAATTATTGGCGGCATTGACGATGGCATCAACATCCAGGGTGGTGATGTCGCCTTGTACCAACCTGACTCTGTATTTCATCTATACCCCCCCGAATTTCTTCGCTTCCGGCTGTCAAACTTGCTAGGTTTACACAGGCCTGCCCTGAATCATTGTTTTAGATGAAAAGAAGTCTCAATTTGCAGAGGTTCTTCCGGAAATACCGTCTGTTCCATCTCCGGAAAGACGATTCTGAGGACCTCGTCCATGTGTTCTACAGGAATAATCTCCATGTCTTTCCTGATTCGTCTGGGCACCTCTTTGAGGTCCTTTTCGTTCTCCGCCGGAATTATGACCCTGGAGATTAACCCTCGTTTAGCTGCCAGTAGTTTTTCTTTCAATCCTCCTATGGGAAGGATGCGGCCTCGAAGTGTTATCTCGCCTGTCATAGCCAGGTCATTGGGGAACGGTTTCTTGGTCAGCGCGGAAACAATGGCTGTGGTCATGGTTATGCCCGCGGAAGGACCGTCTTTCGGGGTGGCGCCTTCGGGAACATGTATATGGGTGTCGATTTTATTATAAAAATCAGCGTTCAGACCCAGGCCCCACGCACGCGACCTGACGTAACTCATGGCTGCCTGTGCAGATTCCTGCATGACCTCGCCGAGTTTTCCGGTTACAGTCAGCCTGCCGGAGCCGGGCATCAGGGCCACTTCAACGATGAGCAGCTCGCCCCCCACTTCCGTCCAGGCCAACCCGGTAGCCACACCGACCTTTTCCTGTTCTTCTTTTACGTTATGACGAAATTTGGGAACGCCGAGGTACTTGCCGATATGTTTACTCTCGATTTCAAGGAACGAACCGATCTGTCCACTAAGGACCTGGCGAGCCACCTTGCGAAACACTTTGGATATTTGCCTTTCCAGGTCACGGACACCAGCTTCTCGGGTGTAGCGGCCAATGATGCGAAGTATAGCCTTTTTCGCAAACTTAATCTGTTCTTTCTTTAATCCAGTGGCCTTCATCTGTTTCGGGACCAGAAAGCGTTCGGCTATTTTCAGCTTTTCCAGTTCGGTGTATCCGGGCAATCGGATAATCTCCATCCTGTCCTGCAAGGGCGCCGGGATCCCATGTAAAGTGTTTGCGGTCGTGATAAACATAACCCGTGACAGGTCGTAGTCTATGTCCAGATAATGATCATTAAAAGTGTGGTTCTGCTCCGGATCGAGGACTTCCAACAATGCGGCCGATGGATCACCTCTGAAATCCATACTCATCTTGTCTACTTCATCGAGCAGCATAACTGGGTCAATGGTCTCCACTTTTTTCATGCTCTGAATGATCTTGCCGGGAAGTGCCCCGATATAGGTCCGGCGATGGCCCCTGATTTCCGCCTCGTCTCGGACACCTCCGAGAGAGATGCGAACGAATTCCCTTCCGGTCGCGCGGGCAACCGATTTTGCCAGAGAGGTCTTGCCGACACCCGGCGGACCGACAAGGCAAAGAATGGGTCCCTTGGTTTTGCCGACCAGCTTCTGGACAGCCAAATATTCGATAATGCGAGTCTTGACCTCTTTCAACCCGTAATGGTCCTCATCGAGGATCTGTTGTGCATCCGCAATGTTCAAATCCGATTCCGAAGTCTTGGACCAGGGCAGAACGAGGAACCAGTCCACGTAATTACGGACGACGGTGGCCTCCGCGGACATTGGGGACATCATCTTAAGCTTTCGAATTTCCTTGCGGACCTTGGCGGCCGCTTCGGAAGGGAGGTTCTTTTTGGCCAACTGCTCTTCAAGTTCGGCTATTTCGCTCTTGAAGTCGTCTTTGTCTCCCATTTCCTTTTGGATAGCCCGCATCTGCTCATTCAAATAGTATTCTTTCTGACTCTTCTCCATCTGCTTTTTTACGCGTTCTCGGATCTTCTTTTCGATCTCTCCGATTTCTATCTCACTTTGCATCAGTTCGAGGAGTCTTTCTATGCGCTCCTTGAGAGACGTGCGTTCGAGCAAATACTGTTTGTCATCCATTTTAAGGTTGAGCTGACCGGCTATGGTGTCAGTTAGACGGCCTGGATCGTTCATGGCTCGGACAGCCGAGACGAACTCTTGTGGAATCTTCTTGTTATGGCTTAAATAATTATCAAAAACGGACTTGAGCCCACGCACAAGGGCTTGAACCTCTATGTCCCTTTCCTTGATCTCATCCCCCAGAGAAACCACCTCGACCTGGAAGAATCGATCATTTTCCAGGAAGCGTAGGATACGGCCGCGTTCCCGGCCTTCCACGAAAACTTTGATCGTGTTGTCAGGCAGCTTGAGCATCTGAATGATCTGGCCCATAGTGCCGACCGTGAAAATCTCTTCTTCTTGCGGACTTGTCTGCTGAGCATTTCTCTGAGATGCAAGAAAAATCATTTTGTCACCCTTCATGGCCGCCTCAAGCGCCTTGATGGACCGATCTCTACCAACGAAGAGAGGCACGACCATGTGCGGGAACACAACGATATCTCTCAAAGGAAGTAAAGGCAGGGAAACTACAACATCGGAAGGAGGCTCTTCCTTCTTAGTGAAGAACATTTCAAATTCCTCGCCAAAAGTTTTTAGAGCGAGCGGACCCGGTCCTGCTTGGCCGAACTCAAGACCGAATTCCGACTCGCCGGTTTATTCTATTGTCGGTTGTAAAAGGATTAAGTCCCCAAGTTGACGGGAGTCCAAAGATTTCCCGATTCAGGAGGCCGATTCAACCTCTTTTTCAAAAACTAGGATACACGGGGCGTTTTCGTAAATTACTTCCTCGTTCACGATCACTTCCTGAAGGTTCTTATATTCCGGCAATTCATACATTATATCAAGCATGCACCCCTCTAATATGGACCTGAGCCCTCTGGCGCCCGTTTTCCGTTGGAGCGCCTCAGAAGCCACCGCTCGAAGTGCCTCATCCGTGAATCTCAATTTCACGCGCTCGAACCCGAATAGCTTCTTGAATTGTTTGACTAAAGCATTCTTCGGTTCCAATAATATGCGCACAAGGGCATCCTCGCTTAGCTCATGCAGAGTCGCATTGACCGGAAGCCGGCCGACAAATTCCGGTATGAGTCCGTAATGGATCAGGTCCTCCGGCTGAACGTATTGCAGGATGTTGTCGTCCGCATCGCTCTTGGGGCCGCCGATCTGAGCATTGAATCCCATGGATTTCATATTCATCCTTTGATGAATAATTTTATCCAGACCGACGAATGCTCCACCGCATATGAACAGAATATTGGTGGTGTCTACCTGAAGAAACTCCTGCTGCGGATGTTTGCGACCGCCCTTGGGAGGAACATTTGCCATGGTCCCTTCGACAATCTTGAGAAGGGCCTGCTGAACACCTTCTCCTGACACATCCCTGGTGATGCTCGGGTTCTCGGTCTTACGCGAGATCTTATCGATCTCATCAATATAGACGATGCCTCGTGAGGCCCGTGCAATGTCATAATCCGCGTTCTGCAAGAGCATAAGGATAATATTTTCCACATCCTCACCTACGTATCCTGCCTCGGTGAGAGTTGTGGCATCCGCTATCGCAAACGGAACATTGAGAATCCGTGCAAGCGTCTGTGCAAGCAGTGTTTTGCCGGATCCAGTGGGACCCATGAGTAAGATGTTACTCTTTTGAAGTTCTACTCCGTCAAGGTCGGGCTTTGAATCAATCCTTTTGTAGTGATTGTGGACTGCCACGGAGAGGATTTTCTTGGCCTGTTCTTGTCCTACTACATATTCGTCCAGTGATTTCTTTATTTCGGCAGGGGTCGGCACCTTGGATCGCGATCGCCCCATTTCTTCCTTTTCATACTCTTCCGCGATAATCTCGTTGCACAGTTCAATGCACTCATCACAGATGTATACGGTGGGGCCTGCTATAAGCTTTCGTACCTCGTCCTGGCTCTTCCCACAAAAAGAGCAATAGAGTGATGAGAAATTTCCTTTTCTTCCCGCCATTAATTCCTCCTAGGTGATATCCCTTTGGGAGATCACCTTATCTACGATACCGTACTGCGATGAGTCCTCACCGCTCATAAAATAATCTCTTTCTGTGTCTGCCTCAATACGTTCCAGAGGTTGACCTGTATGCTTCGCAAGGATCAGGTTGAGTTCCTGCTTCATGCGCAGAATTTCCCTGGCATGAATTTCGATGTCCGTGGCCTGACCCTGAAAACCACCCATGGGCTGGTGTATTAAGATCCGAGCATGCGGAAGCGCATGACGTTTTCCCTTGGTCCCGGCGGCCAGCAGAAGCGCACCCATGCTGGCGGCCTGCCCTATGCAGATGGTTTGGATATCAGGTTTAATGTACTGCATGGTGTCGTAAATTGCCAGACCCGAGGTCACCATTCCACCCGGAGAATTGATGTAAAAGTTTACGTCCTTATCAGGCTCTTCGCTCTCAAGGAAGAGCAACTGAGCTATTACAAGATTCGCCACATAATCATCTATCGCGGTCCCAAGAAAAATTATGCGTTCCCTGAGAAGTCTTGAGTAAATGTCATAGGATCTTTCACCGCGGCTGGTTTGTTCTACTACTATTGGTACAAGCATTTTTCTCTATTCTTCCTCAGATTCCTTTCCTAAACTTTGTTCGCTAGGCGGTTCCCCTTCAGTGATTTCCGCGCGCTCCTGAATTAAGGTGTAAGTTTTGTCCTCCCTTAACTCGGCACGAACGTCTTCCAGCATGTTGTTCTGTTCCAGCTGATCTTTCAAGTAATCCGGAGAGACCCCCATCTTGCCGGCCCTCTCCTCAATTCGAGCCTGCAGCTCCTCGTCGGAGACCTCCACTTTTTCCTTATCGCTGATAGCCTTGAGTATCAAGGCCGCCTTTACAGCTCGTTCGGCACTCGGACGAACTCGGTCCCGTTGTGCATCCGTCGGCGCGGGAAGCCTTCGAGGATCTATCCCCTGCGCGGCCAGACTTTGCATAGACCGGTTCATGACATTATCGATCTGATGTTCCACCATTGATTCCGGAACTTCGAAGCTGTTCTTTTCAATCAGCGCATCGATGATCTGATCTTCCAATTCCTTCTTTGACTGCATGTCCAGGAGATTCTGGATATCCTGCCTGATCTCCTGCTTCAACTGATCGAGAGTCTCGAATTCGCCGAGATCTTTAGCAAAATCGTCATCCAGCTCAGGCAAGATCCTTTCTTTTGCCTCTTTCAAATGGACATCGAAGGTTGCTGTTTTGCCAACCAGGTTCTTTCGAGGGAAATTATCGGGAATTATCTTCGTAAACTGTTTCTTCTCGTCAGGCCGAAGCCCTTCGAACATTGCATCGAAATCAGGAAGATAGAAGTCCCGTCCTAACTCCAGATGATAATCAGTGACCGTCAGGTCGCGGATCAATTCGCCGTCGGTTTCGGCCTTGATATCCACCACCACGTGATCGCCCTTGGTAACGCCTCTGGATTCCGGGATAGGGCTGAGCCTGGAGTTTCGCTGCCGTAAATTCTGCAATCTCTCTTCAATCTGCTCTTCAGTAGCTGACCGGATATACTTGGTGAGCTTCAAGCCCTCATAATCTTTAGCCTCAATCTGAGGGGGCACCTCAATTTCCGCAATGTATTTGAACGGTTTGCCCTCTTCGAGGGTTTCGGGATCTATGCTCACTACCGATACAAGCGTTATGCTCTGCTCGTCCAAGCCAGGCTTGAATGTTTCCTCAATTAGTTGACGGGCGACGTCCTCCTCCACTTTGCCCTTGAAATAGCTGCGGAGAATGTTCAGGGGCACTTTGCCTTTTCGGAATCCTTTGATTTGAGCGGTTCTCTTAAGATCTTTATACTGTGCGCCCACTACCTCCTGAACTCTGTCTTGAGGCACCTCAAAAGTGACTTTTTTCTTGACATCGCTTAGATGTTCGACCTGAATGTTCGTCATTTTCCCTCTGTAACTTCAACGTGCCCAACTGCCCGCCCTCAGACAGGTTTTTTAGTTTGGGCACTCACAAAAGATGCTTGCAACTTAAGACAAGTTCGCCTGTCGGCTTACAATTGCATTATACGGCAAACTGGCCCAAAAGGGAAGGGAATGAAGTCTCGATCAGCCTGACCCCTGCATTTTTCTTGAACACGAAAGACGGTTCTGTTACAGAAATCTCCGACGGCTGTCAGCTCTGAACAATTCACAAAAACCATTAACGTGCCTCATGTGAGACGCACGCAGCGGAAGCCGTTACGGCAAAGGCAAGTCTCTATGGCCGATAGCCACAAAGATCGAAATGTCACCGACAAGACCTTAATAAGTGTGGTTATTCCTATTTATAACGAGGAGAACAATGTCAATCTGCTGGTTGAAAGACTTGAAAGCACACTAAGCCGCCTAGGGTGCTTGTGGGAACTCGTATTTGCTCTGGATCCCTGTCCGGATCGAACTCGGGATAAAATTCAGGAACTCATGCATGCCGGCCATCCGATTAGGCTTATCACCTTTTCCCGCAGGATTGGTAAACCTTTGTCGGTGTTGGCGGGCCTGGACCACTCTCGGGGTGATGTTTGCGTGATAATTGATGCGGACCTGCAGGACCCGCCGGAACTCATCGAGCAAATGTTCGAAGAATGGCGGCAAGGATTCGACGTGGTCATTGCTCAGCGCGTCTCACGGGAAGGAGAGAATTTCTTCTATCTTAAAGCCGCGGATATATTTTACTGGCTTCTGGAAAAGATTTCGGAAGTAGACGTTCCCAAAAATACAGGGGATTTTCGACTCATGGATGCTCGAGTAGTTCGAGAGGTATGCCGTTTCAGGGAGCGTCATGGGTTTCTGAGAGGAATCGTGGCCTCTGTCGGATTCAGGACCACTGTTGTGCCTTACCATAGGGATGCACGCTTCAAAGGCAGGACTCAAATCCGATTTGGTGGCGCAATAAATATAGCTCTCGACGGGATCATACCATTTTCGAGGATCCCGATTCGAATCATCTTTTTTCTCGGCTTGGTATTATTGGCCTTTGGGGGCGGAGCAGCATTAATTTGGCTCCTGGTTTCCGTTCTTGGTGGATTGTCCCCGCTTTGGCCCTTCATAGCATTGTGCATTTTTGTTTTGCTGATATCAGGCATTGTGGTGACTTCAATGGGAATTATTGGCGAATACTTGATCAGGACATACGAAGAGGTTCGGGAACGTCCTCTATACGTTGTTGATAAAATTGAAGAAGCCGACAATCTACCACGGAAACCGCATTATGCTGCAACCCTTCCTACCGACCTCGCGTAGGATCGGTTCCTGAGTCCACTTATTTCCTCATCGGGACACGAAAGAAACCACATGAAGGTGCTAGTGACAGGAGGGGCGGGTTTCATCGGGAGCCATTTCGTGGATGAACTGGCTCGGCAAGGCCAACATATCATAATATATGATAATTTTTCCACGGGATTTAGGCGGCACCTGGATCATGCCTTATCCAGCGGCCGCGTAAATGTCGTCGAGGGAGACATCCTGGATTCAGCGACACTCGTTTGTGCAATGGAGGGTGTCTCGACTGTTTTTCATCTCGCGGCCAATGCTGACGTGCGAGGGGGCATCACCAACAGGCATATAGATATCGAGCAAAATGTCTTCGGCACTCACAAGGTGTTAGAGGCCATGACGGCGTGCGGGGTGAAAGAAATTGTTTTTACCAGTTCGGCTACTGTATATGGCGAACCGGACCGCTTCCCCACGACGGAAGATCAGCCCCTCATCCAAACATCATTATATGGGGCTTCAAAGCTGGCTGCCGAAGCAATTATACAGGCTTATAGCGAGTATTTCGGCATCAGGAGCTATTGTTTTCGTTTTGTCTCCTGGATAGGCGAACGATACTCGCATGGAGTCGTCAGAGATTTTGTAAATAAATTGCTGTCTAATCCAAGAGAGCTTGAGATTCTGGGAGACGGGGAGCAGCGAAAATCGTATCTTCATGTTTCTGATGGCGTTCGAGGAATTTTCAGCGCGATGGACAAGATTAAGGGTCTCAAGAATGTTCTGAATCTAGGACATGTGGAGTACATGAACGTGAAGGATGTCGCGGAAATCATATGCCAAGAGATGGGCCTGAAAGATGTGGAATTTCGCTTTACCGGCGGGTCAAGAGGTTGGCTCGGCGACAGCCCGTTTGTTTTACTGGACATATCAAGGATTCAGCAAACAGGATTTCGGCCTCAAATCAGCATAGAAGAGGGTATTCGGCGAACTACCCGATATCTATTGGATAATCGGTGGCTTCTGGAAGCCCGTCGCTAATAAGTTCACACCTCGGGAAACTGCAGCCATGCAAACCAGGGTCTCGGGCCGCCATTCAGTTACCCGAGGCGGATGGCTTTGTTTCAATCTGCCATGAAATTTATTATGATGACCTTCGAGAAGGTTGCGCATTGAAAATTGTAGACCGATACATCACGACAGAATTCTTGAAGGTTTTTGCAGTTTGTCTATTGGGATTCATACTGGTGTCACTGCTGGTGGAACTTACCGACAAAATCAAGTATTACTTCGAACACAACCCTTCCGGCTGGTTAATGCTCAAGTACTTTCTTGTCAAGATCCCAGGATATTTGTTCTTTGCCATTCCGCTGGGCATTCTTATGGGTGGTATGCTGTCTCTGTTAATTCTGGCAAGACATTCAGAAATCATCGCCATGCAGGCGGGCGGTATCGACGCTCTGAGCATAGCCAAGCCGGTAGTGCTGATAGGTCTGTGCGCGAGCTTGGTTATGTTTGTGGCAAATGAGACTCTCATACCTTGGTCGAACCGGTACAGCGAGTATATTCAAAATTTCGAAATAGCGGGGAAACCGGATACAACCTATTTCAAGAGTGACGAGATATGGATGCGTTCGCCGGATTCCATAGTTCACATCAAAAATTTCGACAAGTCCAAACAAATACTCGGAAGGGTCTCCATCATAAGATGGGATGATAATTATAATTTTGTGGAACGCATTTTTGCCGATAAGGCGAGATGGTGGAAAGATAAGTGGCTGTTATATGGCGTAAACAAAGCGGTGGTTACGCCGGAAGGTCGCTTTCAATCGGAGAATCTGCCCTCCATGGCAGGCGAGCTTAACAAGTCGCCGGCGGAATTTGAGCGAGTGGAAACAGTGGCCAAGGAGATGAATCTCGTTCAACTGGGCGCCTACATTGACAAGCTAACTCAGGAAGGACAGACGCCGACCCGTTACTTGGTCGATTGGCACGACAAGATCGCGTTCCCATTGGCTTGCCTAATCATGTCGGTTTTGAGTGTTCCCTTTGCCATCAGGGTTAGTCCCAGAGGCGGCGGCATGGCGGTGGGATTAGCTATGTCCTTAGTGATCGCTTTTTCGTACTGGATCGTGCACAGCTTGTTCATTGCGCTTGGGCACGGCGCTTACATCCCGGACGTGGCGGCGGCCTGGGGAGCAAATGTGATCTTTGGATTGGCTGCAGCAGTTATGCTGCTTCATGCTGGGACTTAATTACTCAACTCTTTTAAATTGTGCGAATAATCCCGGATCCGGCGTTCCTTCATACACTTCCGTTGAGGTGTATTGATCCGGGTTGTCGAAACGGACATACATAACTTCTTCTTCACCGGAGCCGCTGCGATGATGCTTCAGCTCACTGCCGGAGAATATCCATTTACCGTCCTGCGTGGTTTCATTATTTCCCACACGAGCAATTCTGCGAAACGTTCCGTCGCTGCGGTATTCCATGATCAAAGTGAACGCGTTAGGGCCTCTGGAAACGAATGGATGACCCTTGTAGCTGGCTCGATAAGGCTTGCCCGGTTCCTTGGTTTGGCTTATCTCCCATACCCCGACGAGCTGAGAAGCTGTTTTGTCAACTATCGGGCGCTGTTGCGGTTTGTCCTGCTGAGCGTAAAGCGGTGGAAGAACCAGACTTAGAAAGATACCGCTGAACAGAAGAACGAATATCCGGACCGTGCTCATGTGTGTTCGCTCCCACGATGAATCGGGTCTTCTCTATCGACGCATTTCGTCCTGATCTTGGCGACTAACCGACGAGAAAAATGTGTCGGAATTCACCGTAGGAGGGTAACAGAAGTCGGTTCATCTGGCAACATGAACCTTTTCTCTTGACACGAATCAAGCTCGCTGGGCATGACATATACAATGGTTACTCAAAAAGATTTAGTTCCGCGATTGAAGTTTCTGAAGAACGGGGAAGCCCTGGTAGGTTTGGTCTTCTTGCTTGCCGGGATTTTCGTAGCCATAGAAGCCGTCTCGAAACTCAAGGCATTGTGGTTTCTGTTTTCTCCGTATTTTCCTGTTTCATTTCAAGATCATGCCGGTCAACGACTATTGAATTTCCTGCCGTTTATCATTGGAGTTTTCATCAACTTGATCGGGTCCATATGCGCTGTCCTGATAGGCATTGTATGGGCCCTTTCCGGACTTGGAGAGGTTTTTGAGTCCTGGAAACAAAGCCCACCTTCGGGCGATTTCAAACATCCCGAACTGGTGGCGGAAGCGCTCAGGACCGGCCAAGGGCAACATTGGCAATCCTCGGCCATAATTCGCATGTTTGCAGCGTTGTGGCCGCGGGCTCGTTTAATCAGCCCAATATCACACGAACTTCTGTCGTTGTTATTACGCTCCTGCGTAAAAACCGTTTTCGCCGGCATTCTAATCGCCGTGGTATTCTACATTGTCCAGTCGGCCCCGGGGTTGCTCAACCGGTATCTTCAATTTAAGGTCAACTTTCTTGTTCCGTCGCCCAAGCCCTTGTTCCTGCTTCTAGGATTTATGATCCTGCTGTATATACTGATAGGGTTCAGCTTATTGCCCTTACAGAGAGCAGAGTTCGTTCGAAGTTCCGAAAACGTGATGGTCCGGGGGAAAGGAGATCCTCATCTGTTTTTCGCCTTGTTGGAAGAAGGACTCAAGCTGTTGACCGCCAGACCGTTGCAACACAAAATGCCTGTCAGGCTGGAACAAGAGACAAATCCTCGAATAAGAGGGACCCTGGTCGAAAATTCGCCCGAGCCTGTTACCTCCTGGGCCTCGCCCGCAGGATATATTTGTCTACCCATCTTCTTTCTATTGCTGACCATGGGGTTTACGAGACTCATACATTTTCGATTTATCACGGACCCAATACCGTACAATGTATTTCTGCGGGCTGATTTTCTTAATTATGTGTTGGAGGTTGTCTTTGCATTAAGCCTAATGATTGTGGGTCTGCAACTGGCAGATGTGACTCGCAGGCTATTTGGTGTGCGCAAATTCAGGTCGACCGTGGTTTTTTGTCATGTCGGCGCAAAACTTCCGTATGAGCCTGCGTCGGATCAAAAGTCCGCTGCATTAAGGCGATCTACTCGAGAGACAGAAATAAAATGGAAGATTGTTGAGGGAGTTGACGATCAATTTGCCCGCTGGGTGAGAGAGCCCGAGGGGACAATGACGTTTCGCGTGAATTCTTATTGGGCAGAAGTATTTTCTGAATCAGTCAGTGCGGAAGGGGCCCGCTTTCTTGTGGGCATGCACAAGGCTCCATCAATGGAAGCCGCAATGGAGCGCATCCTCAAGATCCCGTTGAGTGTGAATTTTCAATTTGAGTCACCGGTAGCTGAGACAAAAGACATCAAAGCATCTTCTGAACCGCCCCCAAGAATCTAGTACGTCGGAATCTTCACAAAGAGCGCTGGGCGCCTGTTGGTCCGAACGTCACACAGACCCTCAGTAGCCAGAGCATCGGCCAGTCCATTCTCTTCTCTCGGGATCCACTTAAGATGCCATCCAGGGTGGTCTCTCAAGAAATCACGCGTTTTCATAATGACCTCTCGAAATCGGTTATTTCTTCGAGTCGAAATTTGGCCGTTTACCTGACCGATAACCGTTCGGCTATCACCATGAATGACCGCGTGGTCGACACTTAATGAGGCCAGTCGCTCCAAAACCGCCATCAAAGCCAAGTATTCGGCTTTAAGCGGATCTCCGCGACCGGCATACTCGGATACCTGACAGACAGAGGAACCGTCGGAATCACGAATCATATACCCGATCGCACAATAGTTTAGAAAACAAGAACCATCAAAATAAGCCTTGAAACTCATGAAGGACAGCTCCTGTATGTGATGCATGGGATTTCGGATTGTGAAGACGAGACGGAAGCTCATTTGTCTTCTTTTCAACCCACGGGCTCTGACAAGTCAAGCTAAAATAGTGTTAGGCATCCGAAATCCTGGATGGGAGCGCATGTTGCCGTATTTCGATTGGACATCATTTCCGCCCTACGGAAGCACTTGAATCTCATCATCGAATAATGAAAGCTTTTCCAATCCCTTTGAGGTCACCACGAAGCTATTCTCAACGCCGGCCATGCCCTCTGCCGGAATTATGAATTTCGGTTCAACGGCAACTACCATGCCCTTTTCTAAGGCATGCGGCGATTTCCTCCCAAGCAATGGCAGCTCATCCAATTCGAGCCCGATACCATGTCCAACAAAGGGAACAGGCTGCGGGTAACCCATAAAGCCTTCTTCCAAACCGGCATCCTGAGCAATGCGGACGGCAATGTCATATAGGGCTTCGGTTGGGGCCCCCGGCACGCCTGCCGACATTATCGCCTGCTGGATTGAAAGCGCAACTGCATGAATCTTGACGAACTTCTCCGGCGGTTCACCAATAAAAAAGAGCCTTGTCACATCCGCCAGGTATCCTTCAATCACCGCCACGTAATCCACAGATACGGGTTCGTGTCTCTTGATAACCTTGAGTCCCCCTCCTGACGGAAAGGATGGATTCAGTCCAGGCCCGCCGGTAGGCCCAACCGAGGCGCTCGGAACAGCCAGGTTCGTCCCGGACATGATGTGACCGTAAAAAATTTCGTGGTTAAAGGTCCGGACCCTGACCAATCCTTGATGACCATGCTTGCGATAAAAAGCTTCGAGCTGTCCGGCAAACTCTGCCTCCGTCAAGCCTTCTTTGAGTATCTGCCGGACCTGCGCGAACATGGCATCGTTCAAGCGGGCCGCTTGCCTCATCAGATCCAGTTCATACGAGGACTTGACCATCCTGACTTCTTTAATAAGAACAGAACAGTCTTTGATTTCCGCACCGGCAAATAGCTGTTCGTAAATACGGAAAAGATTAACCGGCAGCACGTCTAATTCCATTCCCAAACATTTCAACGGGCCATGAACTTCTTCCACTGCCTTTCTCAGACCCGAAAATCCGTTTAAGGGAATGATTAGATCCAGAGGGGATTCTTCGGTTGCCCGCTCAAAACTCTTCCGGACCATGAGTTTGGGCTTGCCCACTGTGGGTACGAACAAGTGGGCATCCTGACCGGTACCGGAGAAGTAATAGAGGTCTACACGCTGGACGATCAGGGCCCCGTCGAACCCATTTGCGGCCATAGCTTTCTGCAGAGCAGCGATGCGACGATGTATCTCTTCAGAGGGGATTGAAGGCATTTGGCTACACAGATTCAGGCTTTTTTATGAGTCGATGTCGGC
>DATJPW010000154.1:0-7329 GCA_035506215.1 Desulfomonilaceae bacterium | reverse complement strand
GTAGGAGTAGTTAGAGACGATAGGTACCTTGAGCATTGGACGGGCATCATTCATCCCGAGCATCCGAACAGGCTGAAGTATGTTTATGGCATGGTGGATGCGGAGTTTTCCGGGACGCTGATCAATATTGAACCTCAACCCGTTACTCTGGCCGATCTGGAGGTTGTTCACACACCGACATATGTAAGAACTGTAATATACACGGCTAACCGGGGCCTTACTCACCTCGCCGAAGATACGCCGACCAGTCCGGGTTCGTATATGGCAGCCTGGCTGGCGGTAGGAGGGTGTATCACGGCCTTGGAGACGCTTCGCTCCGGGGAATGTGACGTCTGCTTTTGTCTGTTACGTCCGCCGGGACATCACGCTCAACGGGACAGGGCGGGCGGATTTTGCATATTCAACAATCTGGGTGTGACCGCACGCTACGCCTTGAGAAAATGTGACTACAAGCGCATCCTCATAGTGGATTGGGACGTGCATCACGGCAATGCGTTGCAGAGCCTTTTCTACGGTGAAAAGGAGGTGCTCTACATATCGTCTCACTATACCAACATCTACCCGTACGCGGGAGAATGGGAGGAGACAGGGGCCGGTGAGGGCGAAGGCTACAATGTGAATATGGTGCTGACCAAGGCAATTGAAGACCTTGATTTGCTGTATCTTTACTATGAGGTTGTGGGTGAAGCTATACGACGATACCAACCGGATTTGATTCTTGTGCCCGCAGGCTTTGATCTCCATAAGCAGGATATTTTCGGTAGGGCACAGATAACCGAGAAAGTCTTCGGAATGTTGACACGGCTGATTCTAGACCGGAAGCGAGAAATAGGTGACCCCCCTTTGCTTCTTGCCCTGGAAGGGGGATACAGAATACCGGCACTGGTCAAGTCTGTCCGAGAAGTGCTTAAAGTGTTGACAGACCCGGACTCTGCGGTCAAACTTCCTCATGAAAGCACTCCAACGGGGGAACAATTGTTGAGAACAGCCCGTAGTTTTCACTCAAAATATGGCGTATGGGCTGATTGATACCGCCGCAGGGAGGCGGCTCATGATTAAATCCAGAATTAAAGCCGAGCGGAGTGACGCTAATCTGAGTTCCTATGGAGACATCTACCGTTCTTTCTCCTGGTCTGAGGTGGAAGCCGAGTTCGCGTGGAAGGACTCAAATCTTACGAACATAGCCTTTGAAGCCATTGACCGCCATTTAGAGGAGAATGGAAACCTCAATGCCTTAATCTTGGAGAAGGCCGGTAAGACAGAGACTTTCACCTATCTCGATCTAAAGAGGATTTCTTGTCAGTGGGCCAATTTACTTTCCCGGTACGGCTTGGGAGAGGGCGATCGGTTGTTCATTTATCTGGACACCTGCCCGGAACTCTATTTTGCGATGATAGCCTGCGCTCGCATGGGAGTTGTTTTCTGTCCGCTGTATTCCACCTTGGTCTTTGATGAACTTGAAGACCGCATTCGGAACGCTGCGCCGAAGGCAATATTGACGCACCCGGACCTGATGGAAGATCTTCCGCACGAAGCAATGGCCGACGTAGAACACATTCTCCTGATTCAAGGCCCTGCCCCTGGACTTTTTGGAGGCGAGTCCGTTATTGAAAACGCCTCCGAGCAGATGCCGGATGAATTCGAAACCGTGTGGCTTGAATGCGACGCGCGGCTCTATCTTCTCTACACGTCAGGTTCCACCGGCCCCCCCAAAGGGGTCGTGCATGCTCACCGGGATATGCTCGGACTCAAGCTGACAGCGAAGTATGTCCTCGACCTCAACAAAGGTACTGTCCTCTGGACCGATGGGCACCCAGCATGGGTAGTTGGTACAGTATACGGTACATTTGCGCCCTGGCTATGCGGAGCGACTTCAGTAATCATGGCGGACCCGTTCTCGGCATCCAGTTGGTATCGCACACTGGAGAAGCACAAAGTCGAGGTGTGGTACACCACTCCGGGCAGAATCAGAAGACTTATGGATGCCGGAGAAGACTTGCCCCCAAGATACGACTTTTCAAATCTTCGTCATATCTGCACGGTCGGCGAAGCGCTCGGACCGGAACCCTTTCTTTGGGTCCGAAACAACATAGGGTTGTCGCCGCACGACACATGGTGGATGACCGAGACCGGAATGATAGGCCTGGCAAACTTCCCCACAATGGATATCAAGCCGGGGTCAATGGGAAAGCCGGTACCCGGAGTGGAGGCTGCAATACTTTCTGCAGACGGAGAAAAACTGCCCATGATGACGTTGGGTCAGTTGGCTCTTAGACCCGGATGGCCTTCCATGATGCGGGAGATATGGCGGGACGATGCCAGATACCAGGCTTATTTCAGGCTCTCCGGATGGTTCCTGACAGGAGATGTGGCCACTATAGACGAGGACGGATACTTTTTTCACCACGGACGCATGGACGATCTCATCAAGGTGGACGAAAAGATTATCGGCCCCTATGAAATCGAACAGGTGCTCTGCAGGCATCCTGCGGTCCACGAGGCGGCTGTAATTTCTCAAGAGACTTCTCCTGGAAAGTCTTCGTTGAAGGCATTCCTCACCGTGTCGGAAGGTTTCAGACCCACAATGAGGCTGATGCATGAAATCAGGGCCTTCGTTAAACCTAATCTTTCCTCCGCGGTCCAGCTAAGTGCGGTGGAGTTCATTGCCAAACTTCCCAGAACCCGATCCGGCAAGGTGTTGCGCAGGGTTTTGAGAGCACGGGAACTTGGGCTCCCCGCGGGAGATCTGCCGGGATTGCAGGAGGAGGATTTTTTTGAATACGATTCCTGACAATGGCGGCGGTCAGCTTGGTCACACTGTGACAGCAATGATCACTTCCCTTTGGCCATGACTCACGGGCGCGAATCAGGCGCTTGCATAACGCCCCATTGCTGTTGAATTGAAGGCGTTGACCTCGGACCGCATAATTCCGAGTGGGCCGGATGGCTTTCGGCAAGATCGACGGCTAACATTATTACCCATTGCTGCTTGTACCGGGCGTTTGCCGGGCTGATCGCGGAGGTGCAGGACGATGAGTTTAAAAACGAAAAGCAATGTCAGGATCTTCGTCGATCACCTGTATTTTTCGGTGTGCTGTGTCCTTGCGGGCTTGCTCCTGGTATACGGCGCTAGCAGGTGGACGGGACACGACTTTGATATCGATGAGAATATCATAACTTGTATTGCCATAGGAGCCGCTCTTTCCCTGATCTTGGCTGCATATTTGACGCTTCTGTCCATAAAAAGAGGTCCAAGAGGGTTGAATCCGTAAAGCCCGGACCAAAAGCGGAAAGGTGAGCAGGCCAGCCTAAGATTGCCTTTTTAGATTACTTGTTAAGTGCGAAGAACCAGAGAGTCCCGATCAAGGACCAGAAGAGGGCCAGGATAGCCGGTGCGCCGCACGATTCACCGGTAGGCCGTATCATTTCAGGTAAGATTGATGATTAAACAGATTATTCCTTGGAAATGCCACAGTTGCGGCAGGAATTTTGATGCATCAGGCGGAGGAATCTGCAAAAAGTGCGGTCAACCGACATGCAGTTTTTGCTTTGGTATCGGAACACTCCGACAAATCGGACGCTTAAAAATGCCGGAATCGCGGGTTTGCAGGTCCTGTGCGAAGGAGGAACAGCAGAAGATCATATCTTAGCTATCAAATGAAATAAGAGAAACAATGTTCCGCCGAGAAAAATGGTGACGGGAAGAGTCAGTATCCAGGCCAGGGCAATGTCCCGGAGAGTGCGGTATCTTAGCCCGACGCCGTTGGCCACCATGGTTCCCGTTACTCCTGAAGACAACACGTGCGTTGTGCTCACGGGCAAAGCCAGGATGTCGGCCAGGCCGATAGTAATCATTGCTACCAGTTCTGATGATGCTCCTTGAGCGTAATTCAGCGGGCTGCTTCCGATTCTTTCACCAACCGTAACGACCACTCTTTTCCAGCCAACCATGGTTCCCAGGCCGATGGCGGTGGCAACTATCAGTATCACCCATCCGGGCGCGTAATCAGTCATTGCCCTCAGTTCCGCCCTCACTTTGTTCATGGTGCGTTTTTCAGCCTCGGTGAAGTTGGAGCATGTGGAGTCTCCCATGCCTTTGATATGATCTTCAAGCAAGAGAATCTTCTTGCGGAGTTCAGAGCGTTGTCCAGGGACCACCGTCATCAGACAGTCGTGTGTATTTACTAGAGCGGCAATTTCTTCAAGCTCCCTCGCAACTGTATTTGCCGACCCCGAAGTGCTGCTCATGAGTCGGTAGCTCGTTCCCAAGTTTGGCGCCTTGACATCGCTCAGCATTCCATTTTGTCTGTTTTCCGCCACTTGTGCCATCTCTTCTAATGATTGGACCGCATCACGCTCTCCCTTGGTGCCATATGCGGGATTCAGGGCAAATTGGGCGGGGAGAATCCCTATCAGAATTATCATCATCAGCCCCACGCCTTTTTGCCCGTCATTGGAACCGTGAGCCAGGCTGACCCCTGAACAGGTAAGGACCAGAATTGTACGAATCCAGGCGGGGGGGTTGCTGTCCCCAGGCGATTCATACAGCTTGCGGTCACGGGCGTAGGTTCGGAATACCTTCAGCGTCATCGCAGCAAGGGCGAATCCCAAAATGGGTGAAAGGAGTAGAGATAGAAATACTCCTTCTGCGTTGCCGAAATTGACACCTCTGGAAAGACAACCATCATGGATTAGGCCGTTGGCGAGCCCTACCCCCATGATGGCTCCTATCAATGTGTGGGAGCTGGACGCGGGAATCCCCCGGTACCAAGTTGCCACATTCCAGACTATGGCCGCAATGAGGATAGCGAAAATCATGTCCGCAGCGGACCTCGATTCAACATTCACCAATAGATCTACCGGGAGCAAATGAACCACTGCGAAGGCTACTCCCACACCGCCCAAATATACCCCAACAAAGTTACAGGCGCCTGAAAGCAATACGGCAGTCCTTGGTCTCAAGGAGTTTGTGTATATCACGGTGGCTACGGCATTGGCCGCATCATGAAATCCGTTCACGGCTTCGAAGATCAGGGCAACCATGATGGCAGCAAGCAGGCCTATGATTGCAATCAACGGCAAGCCCGGATAATCCACTAGCTGCATGCTCGGAGGTTCCTAAAGGGAGAAAGAGTTCCCCACCGTCAGGTTGATGATTTTACGAGTCGGTCTATAATCCAGACGCGCAATTGCTGTCAATCAGAAAGTCTCGCTGTCATTTAGGGGGATTCCCAGGATGAAAGGATGCAGAACTCAGCAGCAAACTTTGCAGTTGAAATAGACAGGATGTAAAGCCTGAAAAATGCGGTGCCTGTAGGACGGTGGCGTCCGTGAGTGATTCCCCCGCGATCTCCTCGCGATAGGGAAAAAATGAAAAACGTCTATGCGGGAATCGTGCGGCCCGCATGCCAGCCGGCCGGCATCGTCCCGAATCTCGTGCCTTTGGTTAAGTCATAGGTACAATATGTTTCCCTCGTTGAAGAGAGACACCGTCCCCTGGTAGTGACGGACGATCCGAGTTGTGGATAGACCTCATGAACAGCTTTTGCTTCTGAAGGCCAAACCTTGTTAGGCGCCTAGCACTATCTGGTCTGCAATCTATCTGCCTGCCTCATGGATTCATGAGTTGCCGACTGTGCTGTGAAGCAGCTTGTTCCAGCGCCGGAATTTCTCAATAGAATGCTATCCAGTCTGACACGGGCTCGAATATCACCTTGGCCGGGTTCGATTTCAGTACACGGGCAATGGGAAATCTGTTTTCCTTAATGGTCAGCGGTGGAGTAAGCCCTCCGTATCGAAATCCTTTAGGGACTGCAGGGCTTTTGTGAGTCCCTCCCCATTAAGTTCTCCAGCGGAGTCGGCTTTTCTCAGGCACTCCACAAAAATCTTGCCCGCGGTGACTGCCACGATATAAGGCAAAGGCCGATCCGTAACCTCCGGATAGTTTTTCGCCGTGTAAGCCTTAAGCTTCTGTATCATCGGCACGTCATCCATCCACCAATAGGCGTAGGGGCTCACCGCTAAGAATGTTGGCCCATCGAGTCCTATCTTCTCCACGACGCTTTTCTGCGCTCCCCAAATGGTGGTCATTATTTCGGCCTTCAGCCCTAAATCATGGCATTGTTTGATCACGGGACCGTTATTCGGGCCTATCCAGCCGTGCAAAATCACCCAATCCGGCTTCTTGAGCTTGAGTTCCTCAATTTGGGCTGCGTGATCGCTGCCTTTCATATCTCCCGTCACTTCACCGACTAATTCAAGCCTCAGTCTTTGACACATGATGCGTCCATAGGGAATCGGGTCCTCTCCCAATGGACCTTTTGTGTAGAAAAAGGCGACCCTTTTGCCTTTTTTCTGTTGCGCAGCGTACTTGAGGGCAACGGCAAACTGATCTCCATAGGTCGGTCCTATCATGAACATCGAAGGAGCGCCACTGGTCATGATTTTGGCTGAGAAAGAGGTCGAAGAGTATAGGACGGGGTAACGCTCGCGGATCAGAGGGGCCACGGCCAACGCCACCCCAGTGCCTGAGCCAAACACGCACAGCGGGTTGTATTTCGACATAAGCGTCTCGAAAGCCTTCCGTCCTACCTCGGGAGTAAATTGATCATCTTCCTCTGCGTATCGGAGTTTCTTACCGTTAATGCCTCCTTCGGCATTGGTTATCGCGACAAAGTCCTTCAAAGCGATTATGAGCGGGATACCTTCATCGACAAACACTTTCTGACCGGTAAGTGGCTGGGTCGTGCCGATCGTAATCGTGTCCTGAGCCATCGCTCCCTGCACAAGGGCGAAGCCAAGAATCAAAGCCATAACCAGAAGCGGCCTCCGACTGAGTTTCTTCATGTCCCTCTCCTCAAACTCAAATTTCGTGGGAAATGCGCACTCTCCTCCCTCCGAACTACCCTTAATTTCGGACCAGATTTCCCACAAGTATATACCGCTTGCATTTCTGATGCCATCGCACTCGGTGGGACATGACGGCAAGAAAAACCAATACTGAGGGATTAATGCCCTGCCGGATTTATTTATCGGAAGGGGAAAGCGCTGGAGCGAGCGAGCCCAAATGATTCATAAGTAGACCATAAGATTGAAGAATCCGGGCAAATTATGTATTGTTAATATGTTAGCAACGAGCCCAACAGGCTCGCTCAGTGGCCAACGAGCTTCCATGCCTGAAAAAAGCCCTAAGAAATGGTAATCAACAAGGGGCGCGAAGGTTGACACGGACGGAAAGAAAGACATCCCTCTGTTATCATTAACAAAGGGATGTCTCGATATGATTGGGTGACAATGAAGCGAAAAGCTGACTATTCGTTATTTCAGTCC